>NZ_JBIBZU010000009.1:0-257729 GCF_043088245.1 Streptomyces sp. NPDC014623
GTTCCGATCGCTGACCCTGGGCCGGGCTCAGCGCCCCGGGGGTGCTCTGGGCCCACCCCCGGGCCCGCGGCCCCCCCCCCCCCCCCCCCCCCCCCCCCCCCCGGGGGGGGGGGGGGGGGCGCGCCCCCCGCCCCCCCCCCCCGCCCCTCTGCGTTTCACGTGAAACCGACGGGCTCACCAGGCCTCCGCACGGCCGTCCGCACTTCCGTCAGCACGGTGTGGAGCCCTGCTGGCGGCAGATGCGTGTTCACCTCTCTCACCCCGCCCGGCACGGCTTTGGGAGGTTGTTGCGCACGCCTGCCGGTGCATGCTGCTCAGCTCGGTGGAAACGGAGGCCGCGTGCGATGCGCAGGGCCTCGCGGTAGTGTTCCGCAGCCTCGCGGGGGTAGCCGAGCGCGGACATCGCACGTCCCGCCGCATGACGGCACCCCACCCGGGTCCAGGGGACACCGAGTTCCTCCATGGCCTTGTTGCCGGCCAGGCAGAGGGAACGGGCGGCCACACGCTCGCCGCCTTCGCCTCCAAAGCCTCCGGACAGGCCTGGGACAGTGCTTCGGGACGCCGGAGTCCGCGGTTGACCCCGCTGAACGCGAGGCCCGCTTCGAGGGAGACAGACGCGGTGTGCGGGTGATCCAGCGCCTCAGGCGTCAGGCCCAGCTCGACGAGGGTCATGGCTTCGGCCTCGCGGTGCGACTGCGAGCCGCTCAGCCGCAGATGACGGGAGGAGAGACGACAGGCGGCGTCCGGCGCCCCGGCCGGAGTCCGGTTCGACCCGGGCGAGCGCGCCGTGCGCGAGGACGGTCCGCAGATGGCCGGTGCCTGCCGAGTAGAGCCGGATGAATTCCGTCAGATGCCGGCGCGCCTCGTCCAGCGCGCCCGCTCCAGTTCCTGCCGGGAGGCGGCCGGCGGAGCCGGCCAGTCATGGAACTTGCTGAGCCGGAGGGAGCCCTGGACGTGCTGCTCCGCGGTATCGACGCGACCCGCGGCGAGGAAGGCATCGAAGAGACTGAGGGAGAGTTCGTCTCCGCGCGCGGAGACGAACCGCGTTGCGCGGCTCACAGCCCGGCCCGCGCGACGGCGAGCCGTTCGGGGACCCGCGCTCGGCGGCCGGGACACCGGTCGGCCGGTCGTCCTCACGACACACCAGCCCGTGATGGGCGAGGAAGCCGGCCCGGCACGGGGTCGACCTCCAGTTGCCGGGTCACACCCACGGCGGCCAGATGTTTCCGCTCACGGAACTGACCGAGCTCGGCAACCCCGTCCTCTCCGGCCCCGGAAAGATCGACGGCACCCAGCTGTACGTCACCAGCGGCGCTGGAGTCTTCGGCCCGCCGGTGCGGGCCGGCGCCGAGCCGGAGATCACTGTGATCGGACTGCGTGCCTGACGGAATGCCCACGACCCCGCGTCTTTGGGTGGCACCTTTGCACCGGCCGTCCGGCTGAACAGCGCTCCGGGCCCGGAACGACCTGCCACGGCCTGGGAAAGGGCGGCCGAGGGCCCCGATCACAGAAGTGCCCCCCGGACCGCGTTTCCGCGGTCCGGGGGGCACTCGGTCGTGGAGCCTAGGAGATTCGAACTCCTGACATCTGCCTTGCAAAGGCAGCGCTCTACCAACTGAGCTAAGGCCCCGAAAAGCGGACACCGCAGGACACATCCATGCCGCGACGTCCGTCGCAGAACAGAGTACCGGGTGATCCCCCGGATCCTGCAAAAGGATCGGGACTCCCGGCCCGCAACGGCTCTCCGTAAGATGCACGACGAGGTTCGCAGCAGCGAAGCCGCAGCGAAGGGGAGACGCAATGGACGCAGCACAGCAAGAGGCGACGGCTAGAGCCCGGGAGCTCCAGCGCAGCTGGTACGGAGAGCCGCTGGGGGCGCTCTTCCGCAGGCTGATCGATGACCTCGGCCTCAATCAGGCACGCCTCGCGGCGGTGCTCGGCTTGTCCGCACCCATGCTCTCCCAGCTGATGAGCGGGCAGCGGGCCAAGATCGGCAATCCCGCGGTCGTCCAGCGGGTCCAGGCACTTCAGGAGCTCGCCGGTCAGGTGGCGGACGGCAGCATCAGTGCGGGAGAGGCCACCGGCCGGATGGAAGAGATCAAGAAGTCGCAGGGGGGCTCGGTCCTGACCGGCACCGGTCAGTCCTCCACCACCGGTGGAGCCCCCACCGTGCGGCGTGTGGTCCGCGAGATCCAGTCGTTGCTGCGGTCGGTCGCGGCGGCCGGCGACATCATCGATGCCGCGGACTCCCTCGCCCCGGCCCACCCCGAGCTGGCAGAGTTCCTCAGGGTGTACGGAGCGGGACGCACCGCGGACGCGGTCGCGCACTACGAAGGCCACCAGAGCTAGCACGGGCCGCCGGCGCCCGGGGGCCGCCCCGGGGCCGCGGAGCCGTGGCACCGGCTCAGCAGCCGGGCACCAACCGAAACGGGAGCGGGCGCAGCGCAATGGGTGAGGTCTTCGCCGGTCGGTACGAGCTGATCGATCCGATCGGACGCGGCGGGGTCGGCGCCGTCTGGCGCGCGTGGGACCATCGGCGCCGCCGGTACGTGGCGGCCAAGGTCCTGCAGCAGAGCGACGCTCACACGCTGCTGCGCTTCGTCCGTGAGCAGGCGCTGCGGATCGAGCATCCGCACGTCCTCGCCCCGGCCAGCTGGGCCGCCGACGACGACAAGGTCCTGTTCACGATGGATCTGGTCAGCGGCGGTTCGCTGGCCCATGTCATCGGTGACTACGGTCCGCTGCCTCCGCGTTTCGTCTGTCTCCTGCTCGATCAGCTGCTGTCCGGGCTGTCCACGGTGCACGCCGAAGGGGTCGTGCACCGTGACATCAAACCGGCCAACATCCTGATGGAGGCCACCGGCACGGGACGGCCGCATCTGCGGCTCTCCGACTTCGGCATCTCGATGCGTAAGGGCGAGCCACGACTGACGGAGACCAACTACGTGGTGGGTACGCCCGGTTACTTCGCTCCCGAACAGATGATGGGAGCGGAGCCCGACTTCCCGGCGGACCTTTTCGCCGTCGGTCTCGTCGCGCTCTATCTGCTCCAGGGACAGAAGCCCGACTCCAGGGCGCTGATCGAGTACTTCGCCGCACACGGCACCCCCGGCGCCCCCCAGGGAGTGCCGGAGCCACTGTGGCAGGTCCTCGCCGGCCTGCTGCAGCCGGATCCGCACGCCCGTTTCCGTACGGCCACAGGCGCGCGCAAGGCGCTGACGGCGGCGGTCGACATGCTGCCGGAGAGCCGCCCGGACGAGGAGCCGGTGGAGGTGTTCGACCAGATCGGCCCCCTGCCCGCCGGGTTCGGCCCCGACGGCCCCGTCGCCTCCGGCTTTCCTCCCGCCTCCGGCCGCCCCCTCGCCCCCGGGACGCCCGGCGACAGACCGCAGGCGCCCGCACAGGCCTTCGGCGGCACACCACCCGTGCCTCAGCCCTCACAGCAGCCCGATCCGTCGCAGGGCCCGGGGCACCCGTCGTACCCGCCGCCTCAGGACCCGCCGGGGCAACAGCCGTACGCGCCGCCCCCGTCGATGTCGGAGACGGGCAGTTTCCACCTCGCGCCGCCCCCACGCCCCCCCGCGCCCCGCCCGCAGTCGCAGGCGCCGTCCGCCCCGTTCCAAATCCGTACGGCCTCCCCCAGCACCGACGAAGCCGCTTCGGGTCTCGCACATGCCGCCACGGCCGCCGTGCCGTACGGGATACCGCCCACTCGTGCGTACACCGCCCCGCACCCGCAGGTTTCCGGGAACGTCGCACCGCCCGCGCCGCAGCCGCCCGCGAAGCGGACGGGACCGCCCCCGAAGGTTGCGGTCCCGGTGCTGGTGGTGGCGCTGATCTGCTTCGCGGTGGGTATCTGGGCACTCACCCGGATCCCCGGCGTCTGAGGACCTCTACCAGGGCTGTGGCGGGCCGCCGAGGGGTGGCTGCCCGCCCGCTCCCGGCGGTACTGCGGCGGACGCGGGCCGGCGCCTGGCCAGCAGGGTCCATGCCCCGAGCCCCAGGACCAGGACGGATCCCGTGCCGATGCCCACCGCGGCCACCGTCTTCATCGTGGCGCTCTCATCGGCCTCGGACGCGCCCAGGCCGTTTTTGGCCATGTCCCTGTCTTCGTCCGTGATTCCGAAGATGCCGGCGTCCCCTTGGTAGGGCGACGGGCCGCTGTCGTTGACGACCTTCACCTTGAGCGTCAGCCCGATCGCCTCGTCCCCGTAATGCTCCGCGACCTCGGGCGAGAGCGTCACCGACAGGTAGTACCAACCGGCGAAGCGCATGGCGCTGACGTCCGCCGCCGAGTCGTAGCGGTTCTCGTACGCCACCGGTGGCAGTGGGTCCAGTGACACCGAGTTGGGCGCTCCGGAATACGAGAGCGTCGCGTCGTCCACATGTCCGCGTGCCGGGTTGTCCAGTGCCAGTGCCAGTGCGTTGCCGAGGTACTCCGTCGACTTGCTGCTGTTGCTCAGCGCTGCCGTGGCGAAGATCTGCTGGCCCCAGTCCACGGGCACCCGGTAGAAGCGGGTCTGCCCGGGCGCGATGTCGTCCACCCATTCGCCGGTCTCCAGACCGGTGGCGTCGTAGAAACTGCTGCCACCGGTCCGCTTCTGCTTCCCGGCGGGCGGTACCGGCGAGGCGGAGGGCCAGTCCTCCGGCGCCTCGGTGGGTGACGAATCCCTGTCCTTCAGCGCCGGTTCGTTCTCGAACCGCAGCTCCAGGTCCCAGGCGCCGGGGGACGACGTCGCCTTGCTCTCCCTCTCGACCAGGACGTTGTACGTACCGCCCGTCCCACAGGTGGTGCTGTCCTCCTTGACGGTCCGGTGGGCGTACGCGGCGATCGGGCGCGGGAACTCCGCCGACTCGAAGAACGCGTCGTAGGAGCTGCACCGGTTGTCGTCCAGGTCCCTGATGCTGATCGTGATGCCGTCCCCGTAGGCGGCCTTCCCGCCTGTCTCGGGCACGGCCACGGCGGAGACGTACGCATCGGTCGTGTCGTCGAGCTCCAGGCGGTAGTAGAGCTTCTGACCGTGCTCGATGGAACTCTTGTAGACCGACCCGGGCTTGAGCTCCGCCGCATCGGCGTTCGTCTCCGCGCCCCGGACCGCCACGGCCGCGGGATCGAAGGTGTACGCCGCAGGGCCGTCGGCCGCGTGCGCCTGCCCCGGCAGCGCCGCCGCCGCGCACACCGCCGCGATCGTCGCGAGCGCCACCCGGCCCCTGTTGCGCTGCCTGTCCACGCGCTTCCCCTCGTCGTCTGCTGTCGTACCCTGTGCCGGCTGCGTACGAGCAGGAGCACGGCGGTCGGAGCGACCACGGCACCCGCTCCGGCAGCGACCGCGATGCCGGTCCATCCTGCCCCGCCCGCGCCGTTGCTGTCTGCGGCCCCTGCTCGACTGCCGTCCTTGCCCGCCCTCGTGCCACCGGGCCTCTCCGCCGGTGCGGGGGCACCGTACTGCGGGGGCACCGTACTGCGGGGCGTCTCACCCGTAACCGGTGATCGCTTCGCTAGCGCAATGCAATAATTTGCGTGGGTGAAACCACGGATCCGGCCTCCCCGCCGGGGCAGCAGAAAGCCCCGACCGCTCGGCGGCCGGGGCTTGTAGCAGACTGTTCCGTCTCACACACCTGAACCTGCGGGCACGGAGTCGGTCGCCTCCGTCCACAGATCCTGCTCGGCGCGATCCGCCTGGATCTGGCGGTACACGAGGAGCCCGCCGATGGCGGCCAGTGCGACCACGAGAAGCTTCTTCACCGCGCGACCTCGTCTTTCCTTGACGTAAGGGACTTCTGCCGCCCGACTATACACACCGGCCGATACCGATCGGTGACCTCCCCGGAACCCGTCCGCCACCCGCTCCGGCCCCCTCTCGAGGCCCCTCAGCACTCCCGGAGGAGCTTTTCCGAGCCGGTTGAACCATAAGAGTGGTGTTCATCGGAAGATCGGCACACCGGGGGCGTCGGTACCGGTTTCCACGGCCCGGATCCACATCATCGGAAAGGCAAGCAAACCGGACCACCTGAAAGCGAGGGGCCATGAGCACCTTCAGGGTCAAGAGCATCTGGACCGCCTTCGTCACCGCCTTCTTCGCACTCCTCGCGTCGCTGGGCCTCGCCACCGCCCAGGCCGCGGCCGCGGAGCCGGCGGCCACGAGCCACGAGCACACAGGTGCGGCCCCGGCAACCGCGAGCACCCTGTCGGCGCGATGGGCCCTTCCGCGTGACAGCGCGCTGCCACCCACGATGAAGCAGCGCATCCACGCCGAGGCGCACGGCTCCTCACCGGTCACCCGCCAGCTGTCCGCCGACACCACGGACGCCGCGCACGCGGCGGACAGCCCCCGCTCCGCCCACAGCGCCACACCTGCCGGGGAATCGGCCCCACTGCCACCCTGAGGGCGCCGCGAACGCCACCCAGGCCCCTGGTCCGGTCCGCACCGGTGGGGGCCTTTTCCATGCGCCCGGACCCGCACCTGCGGAAAGCCGTGGGAACGATGAACGCGTGACGATGCTCACGGACCTCACCGGGTTCCGGAGATCAGCTGATGTCAGCCGCACATGCACAAGGCCCCCCACCGTTACCGGTGGGGGGCCTTCGTATTGGTGGGGCTAACAGGATTTGAACCTGTGGCCTCATCCTTATCAGGGATGCGCTCTAACCAACTGAGCTATAGCCCCGCCGCGCTGCTGCGCTGACTTCTGAAGATTAGCGCACGTCGGGGCCAGTCCCAAAATCGATACCCGGCGGCCTACTCGTCCTCGGCGAGAGTGAGCTCCACGCCGCCCACGAAGCCGGCCGACAGGTTGTAGATGAAAGCGCCCAGCGTCGCCAGCGCGGTGGCCAGCACCACGTCGATCACCGCGATGACCGAGGTGAAGATGAGGACGCGCGGCAGCGAAAGGAACGACTGCAGATCGAAACCGTTGCTCTCGTTCGAGCCGGTGGCCTCGCTGATCGTGCCTCCCACGGTGGAGAAGACGCCCATCGCGTCCATCACCATCCACAGGACGGCGGCCGCGACCACCGTGCAGATGCCGAGCGCGATGGAGAGAAGGAAGCTGACCTTCATCACCGACCAGGGGTCGGCCTTCGCCACCCGCAGACGCGCCTTACGGGTACGCGGAGTTGTCCGCGCCCCCGTCCGGGGCAGCCGGGTCGCCTGCGTGCCGCCGACGCCCTGTACACCGCCCTGTGTGCCTCCGTCCTGCGTACCGTCCGCGGGGGACCGGTACGCCTGCGGCGGGTGGTAGGGCCCCGCCTGGCCCGCTGCGGGCTCCCGCTCGCCGGGCAACGGCCCGGTCGCGTACCCCTCGTACTGCGGCTGAGGTCCCCGAGTGTCCGTCACTGTGCCCCCTTGGGAGTCCGTGGCAGGGCCACGGGCGCCGCTCTCGCCTGCTCCGGAAGCGGCCGGACCGGCGCCCGTGGCTCCACTCACGCTCTACTCCTCGTGCTCCCCGGCCGAAGGCGCCGTGCCCTCGGCTGTGCCCTCGACCACGTTCTCGGCATGGGCCTCGACCGTGGCGCCTTCGGCCTCATCGGTCCCGTCGACCTCTTCGGCCTCACGACCGGCCTCGGCGTTGCGCGCGATGCCGACGACGGCATCACGCTTGCCCAGATTGATCAGTTGGACGCCCATGGTGTCACGGCCCGTCTCCCTGACTTCATTGACGCGCGTCCGGATCACGCCACCGCCGAGCGTGATGGCGAGGATCTCGTCCGCTTCCTCCACCACCAGCGCGCCGACCAGTGAGCCACGGTCCTCGACGATCTTGGCGGCCTTGATGCCGAGACCGCCACGACCCTGGACGCGGTATTCGTCGACAGCGGTCCGCTTCGCGTACCCGCCGTCGGTGGCAGTGAACACGAACGTACCGGGCCGGACGACATTCATCGAGAGCAGTTCGTCCCCCTCGCGGAAACTCATGCCCTTCACGCCGGAGGTGGCGCGGCCCATCGGGCGGAGCGCGTCGTCCGTCGCGGTGAACCTGATCGACTGGGCCTTCCTGCTGACGAGCAGCAGGTCGTCCTCGGCCGAGACCAGTTCGGCACCGATCAGCTCGTCGTCACTGCCGTCCTGCGTCTCCCGCAGGTTGATCGCGATGACACCGCCCGAGCGCGGGGAGTCGTAGTCCTTCAGCGCGGTCTTCTTCACCAGGCCGCCCTTCGTGGCCAGGATCAGGTAGGGCGCGGCCTCGTAGTCACGGATCGCGAGGATCTGCGCGATCTGCTCGTCCGGCTGGAACGCCAGCAGGTTCGCGACGTGCTGACCACGTGCGTCCCGGCCGGCATCCGGCAGCTCGTACGCCTTCGCCCGGTAGACCCGTCCCTTGTTGGTGAAGAACAGCAGCCAGTGGTGGGTCGTCGACACGAAGAAGTGGTCGACGATGTCGTCTTCCCTGAGCTTCGTGCCGCGCACGCCCTTGCCGCCGCGCTTCTGCGAGCGGTAGTCGTCCGTCTTCGTACGCTTGACATAGCCACCGCGCGAGATGGTGACGACGATGTCTTCCTCGGCGATGAGGTCCTCGATCGACATGTCACCGTCGAAGGGCACCAGCTTGGAGCGCCGGTCGTCGCCGAACTTGTCGACGATCGCCGCCAGCTCCTCACTGACGATCTGACGCTGGCGGGCCGGCGAGGTGAGGATCTCGTTGTACTCGTTGATCTTCGCCTGGAGTTCGTCGTGCTCGGCGGTGATCTTCTGGTGCTCCAGCGCGGCCAGGCGGCGCAGCTGCATCTCCAGGATCGCGTTCGCCTGGAGCTCGTCGATCTCCAGCAGGCCCATCAGGCCCTCACGCGCGATCTCCACGGTGTTGCTGCGGCGGATGAGCGCGATGACCTCGTCGATCGCGTCGAGCGCCTTGAGCAGGCCGCGCAGGATGTGCGCCCGCTCCTCGGCCTTGCGCAGCCGGAACTTCGTGCGCCGGACGATGACCTCGATCTGGTGGGCCACCCAGTGCCGGATGAACGCGTCGATCGACAGCGTGCGCGGCACCCCGTCGACGAGCGCCAGCATGTTCGCACCGAAGTTCGACTGCAGATCGGTGTGCTTGTAGAGGTTGTTCAGCACGACCTTGGCGACCGCGTCGCGCTTCAGCACGACGACCAGGCGCTGGCCCGTGCGCGAGGACGTCTCGTCGCGGACGTCCGCGATGCCGCCGATCTTGCCGTCCTTCACCAGGTCGGCGATCTTCTGCGCGAGGTTGTCGGGGTTGGTCTGGTACGGAAGCTCCGTGACGACCAGGCACTGCCTGTTCTGGATCTCCTCGACCGCGACGACCGCCCGCATCGTGATCGAGCCACGGCCCGTGCGGTACGCCTCTTCGATGCCCTTACGGCCCACGACCAGCGCGCCGGTCGGGAAGTCCGGACCCTTGATCCGTTCCATCAGGGCGTCCAGGAGCTCCTCGTGCGAGGCCTCCGGGTGTTCCAGGTACCACTGCGCGCCGGCGGCCACCTCACGCAGGTTGTGCGGCGGGATGTTGGTCGCCATGCCGACCGCGATGCCCGCGGAACCGTTCACCAGGAGGTTGGGGATGCGCGCCGGCAGAACCGTCGGCTCCTGGTTGCGGCCGTCGTAGTTGTCCTGGAAGTCGACGGTCTCCTCGTCGATGTCCCGGACCATCTCCATGGACAGCGGCATCATCTTGCACTCGGTGTACCGCATGGCCGCGGCCGGGTCGTTGCCCGGGGAACCGAAGTTGCCGTTGGAGTCCACCAACGGCATGCGCATCGACCAGTGCTGTGCCAGTCGCACGAGCGCGTCGTAGATCGAGGAGTCGCCGTGCGGGTGGTACGTGCCCATGACGTCACCGACGACGCGGGCGCACTTGTAGAAGCCCTTCTCGGGCCGGTAGCCGCCGTCGTACATGGCGTACAGCACCCGTCGGTGGACGGGCTTCAGACCGTCCCGCACGTCGGGCAGCGCACGCGACACGATGACGGACATCGCGTAGTCCAGGTAGGAGCGCTGCATCTCCGTCTCGAGCCCCACGGGCTCGACACGCATGCCCACGCCCGGGACGGCGGGCTCCTCTTCGGGCATCACAGGGGTGTTCTCGTCGGCCATTGCTGGTCAAAGTCCTTTCGCGCTGCGGCTTGCTTGTACGGCCGACTCAGATGTCGAGGAAGCGGACGTCCTTGGCGTTGCGCTGGATGAACGAGCGCCGCGCCTCGACGTCCTCACCCATCAGCACCGAGAACAGGTCGTCGGCCTGCGCCGCGTCGTCCAGCGTGACCTGGCCCAGCACACGGTGGTCGACGTCCATCGTGGTGACGCGCAGTTCCTCGGCGTTCATCTCGCCGAGACCCTTGAAGCGCTGGATCGAGTCTTCCCTGATCCGCTTGCCGTTCTGCTTGCCGAGCTCCACCAGGGCATCGCGCTCACGGTCCGAGTAGGCGTACTCGAAGTCGTCACGGCCCCACTTGATCTTGTAGAGCGGCGGGCGCGAGAGGTACACGTGACCGGACTCGACCAGCGGCCGCATGAAGCGGAACAGGAAGGTCAGCAGGAGGGTGTTGATGTGCTGGCCGTCGACGTCGGCGTCCGCCATCAGAATGATCTTGTGATAGCGGAGCTTCTCGATGTCGAAGTCCTCGTGGACCCCGGTGCCGAAGGCCGAGATCAGTGCCTGGACCTCGGTGTTCTGCAGGATCTTGTCGATCCTGGCCTTCTCGACGTTCAGGATCTTGCCTCGGATCGGCAGGATGGCCTGGTACATCGGGTTACGGCCGGACTTCGCCGAACCGCCGGCGGAGTCACCCTCGACGATGAAGATCTCGCACTTCGTCGGGTCGTTGGACTGGCAGTCGCTCAGCTTGCCGGGCAGCGAGGCGCTCTCCAGGAGCCCCTTGCGCCGGGTGAGGTCACGCGCCTTGCGGGCCGCCACACGGGCCGTGGACGCCGCGATGCCCTTGCGGATGATGTCGGCGGCCTCGTTGGGGTTCCGGTCGAACCAGTCCGTCAGCTGCTCGTGGACGACCTTCTGGACGAAGGTCTTCGCCTCGGTGTTGCCCAGCTTGGTCTTCGTCTGACCCTCGAACTGGGGCTCGCCCAGCTTCACCGAGATGATCGCCGTCAGACCCTCGCGGACGTCCTCACCGGTGAGGTTGTCGTCCTTCTCGCGCAGCAGCTTCTTGTCGCGCGCGTAGCGATTGACCAGGGAGGTCAGTGCCGCACGGAAGCCCTCCTCGTGCGTACCGCCCTCGTGCGTGTGGATCGCGTTGGCGAAGGAGTAGACGCCCTCGGTGTACTGCGTATTCCACTGCATGGCGATCTCGGCCGAGAGGAGGCGGTCCTTGTCCTCGGCCTCGATGTCGATCACCGACTGGTGAATGAGCTCGCCCTTGCGGGAGTTCAGGTACTTGACGAAGTCGACGATGCCGTTCTCGTAGTGGTACGTGACCGTGCGGGTCGTCTCCTCGTCGGGGAGGTCGACCGCCTCGGCGCTGTCCGCGCCCGCTGTGGCCTTCGCGGACTCGCGCTCGTCGGTGAGCTTGAGGGTGAGTCCCTTGTTGAGGAACGCCATCTCCTGGAAGCGGCGCGAGAGCGTCTCGAAGGAGTAGTCGGTGGTCTCGAAGACGTCGCCGTCGGCCCAGAAGGTGACGGTCGTCCCCGTCTCCTCCGTGGCCTCGTGACGGGCCAGCGGAGCGGTCGGGACACCGAGCTTGTAGTCCTGGGTCCAGCGGTAGCCGTCCGTCCTGACCTCCACGGAAACCCGTGTGGACAGGGCGTTGACGACGGACACGCCGACGCCGTGCAGACCACCGGAGACGGCGTAACCGCCGCCGCCGAACTTTCCGCCCGCGTGCAGGACGGTGAGCACGACCTCGACGGCCGGCTTGCCTTCGGACGGCACGATGCCGACCGGGATACCGCGGCCGTTGTCGATCACGCGCACCCCGCCGTCGGCGAGGATCGTGACGTCGATGGTGTCCGCGTGCCCGGCCATCGCCTCGTCGACCGAGTTGTCGACAACCTCTTGCACGAGGTGGTGGAGACCGCGCTCACCGGTCGACCCGATGTACATACCGGGTCGCTTACGGACCGCGTCCAGGCCTTCGAGCACGGTGATCGCGCTGGCGTCGTACGAGGCGCTGACCTCGCCGGGCTCACCGGCTGTGGACGGGATGTTCTCGTTGGGGTTGCCGGAATCGGCCACGAAGCGCCCTTTCTGGCACAGCACAGGCCGTTCTCCGGCTGGCGGGAGCGGCTGCGTCGTTCGGCTTGTATCGACGACTCCCGCGAGGAAGCGGGATTGTCCACCAGTCTACCGGTAGCGCTGACATGAATGGGGGTTTGCCGGTGCCTGAGTACGCATGTGCCGCCCTGAATGAGCGACTGACGACTCCCCATATTCGGGAAGGGGCCCTGGGAGGCTCACGACGGCATTGCGCGCTTCGGGCTGTCAACCTCCCGCTACGGTGAGGTCCGCTTCACTCCCACCGCAAGGAACGAACTGCTGCAGAACTACACACAACGGAAACAGCTGGCCATGGGCGAATCGGGACAGAAGCGGGTGAGCCGCACCTCGGGCCGTTCCGGGCGCAGGTGGGGCCCGAAAGCCGTGGACGAATGGCGGATGAGCAAAAGCCCTGCTCAGCCGTAGGTGTCGCCGGGTCCTTTGCTCCCGGGCGTCCGGAGAGGACCGAATCTGCGCTGCGGCCCCCCGGGACCGAGCACCTTGATCATCCGTACGGTGCCGTGGCCCAGGTCCGTGTTCAGCCGTGCCACCAGCTGCGGCGCCAGCAGCCGGAGCTGTGTCGCCCACGCCGTCGAATCGCACTGAACGGTCAGAACCCGCTCCGCCGGATCCTCGTCGTACCGCACCGGTACGCAGTGATTGGCCAGATCGTCACCGACGATCTGCGGCCACCGGCCCATCACGCCGCCGACAGCCGCCGGGGTCTCCCAGCCCCGCTCGGTGATCAGCCGGTTGATCGCCGAGCCCAGGGGCAGCGGGTCCCGTCCGTCGGACCGGGCGCCCGACCGCAGACCGCCGCCGCGCCGCGCCTGCTTCTTCTGCTGCGCCGCCGCGCCCCGGGCACGGGCCTGCTCCTTCGCCGCGCGCAGCGCCACACGCGCCAGGTCCACGCCCGACACCTCCGGCTGTTTCACCGGATCCCGCGTGGGCACGCCCCGCTCGTCCGGGCTGCTCACAGCCGCTCCACCGCCCCCGCGGAGACGGCGTACCGCGCTCCGGCCAGCACCCCCGGGACGTCGTCGTCCACGGCGGCCGTCACCAGCACCTGCTCACCGGGGGCCACCAGCTCCGCCAGCCGCTCTCGACGGCGCGCGTCCAGCTCGGCGAAGACGTCGTCGAGCACCAGGACCGGCTCGTTGCCCTCGGTGCGGAGCAGGTCGTAGGAAGCCAGCCGCAGCGCCAAGGCGTACGACCAGGACTCGCCGTGGCTCGCGTACCCCTTCGCCGGCATTCCGCGCAGGCCCAGCACCAGGTCGTCACGGTGCGGGCCGACGAGGGTCACCCCGCGTTCGATCTCCTGCTTGCGCGCCTGGACCAGGGCCGCCATCACCTGCTCGTACAGCTCCTCGCGGGTGCGCGCGGCCTCCACCTCGGCTCCGGCCGAGCTGCGGTACTCCAGCGTCACCGGACCACCACCGGGGGCCACGTCGGCGTACGCCTTGTCCGCCAGCGGCTGCAGGGTCGCGATCAGGTCCAGCCGCTGCGCCAGAAGCTCCGCCCCCACCCGGCCCAGGTGCTGGTCCCACACGTCCAGGGTGGACAGGTCCATCGAACGGCCGCCGTGCCTGCGGGCCATGGCCGCGGACTTCAGCAGGGTGTTGCGCTGCTTCAGCACCCGTTCGTAGTCGGAGCGGACTCCGGCCATGCGGGGGGAGCGCGCCGTGATCAGCTCGTCCAGGAAGCGCCGGCGCTCACCCGGGTCGCCCTTCACCAGGGCCAGGTCCTCCGGGGCGAAAAGCACCGTCCGCACTATCCCAAGGACATCACGCGGCCTGACCTGCGACGACCTGTTGACACGAGCGCGATTGGCGCGGCCCGGATTGAGCTCGAGCTCGATCAGCTGCGAGCGCTCGCCCTGGGTGACCGCCGCGCGTACGACGGCGCGCTCCGCGCCCATCCGCACCAGCGGGGCATCGGACGACACCCGGTGGCTGCCGAGCGTGGCGAGATAACCGACCGCCTCCACCAGGTTGGTCTTCCCCTGGCCGTTGGCCCCCACGAACACGGTGACGCCCGGATCGAGGGGAACCTCGACCCGGGCGTACGAGCGGAAGTCGGCCAGCGAGAGATGCGTGACGTGCATGGTCGCCGACCCTTCCGACTGCGTGCTCTGCTCCTGTGTACCGCTTGCCGCAGGCCGCCTGTCGCGCGGCCCGCGGACCTACTTCTTGCTCTCGACCGCGTGGCCGCCGAACTGGTTGCGCAGCGCGGCGATCATCTTCATCTGCGGCGAGTCGTCCTGCCGCGAGGCGAAGCGCGCGAACAGGGAGGCGGTGATCGCGGGCAGCGGCACCGCGTTGTCGATCGCTGCCTCGACCGTCCACCGGCCCTCACCGGAGTCCGCGGCGAAGCCACGGAGCTGGTCGAGGTGCTCGTCGTCGTCCAGAGCGTTGACCGCCAGGTCGAGCAGCCAGGAACGGATGACCGTGCCCTCCTGCCAGGAGCGGAAGACCTCGCGCACGTCGGTGACGGAGTCGACCTTCTCCAGGAGCTCCCAGCCCTCGGCGTAGGCCTGCATCATGGCGTATTCGATGCCGTTGTGGACCATCTTGGCGAAGTGGCCGGCACCGGCCTTGCCCGCGTGGACGGAACCGAAGTCACCCTCGGGCTTGAGGGCGTCAAAGACCGGCTGGACCTTCGCGACGTTCTCCTCGGTTCCGCCGTACATCAGGGCGTAGCCGTTCTCCAGGCCCCAGACTCCGCCGGAGACGCCGCAGTCGACGAAGCCGATGCCCTTGTCGCCCAGCTCGGCGGCGTGCTTCTCGTCGTCGGTCCAGCGGGAATTCCCGCCGTCCACGACGACGTCCCCCGGGGAGAGCAGCTCGGCCAGCTCATCGATGGTCGACTGGGTGGCGGCACCTGCCGGGACCATCACCCACACGACGCGCGGGCCCTTGAGCCTGCCCACAAGCTCTTCGAGGCTGTGGACATCGGCGACGTCCGGGTTGCGGTCGTAACCGATGACGGTGTGGCCTGCGCGGCGGATGCGCTCGCGCATGTTGCCGCCCATCTTGCCGAGGCCGACGAGACCGAGCTCCATCAGAGATTCCTTAAGCGTTGTGCCGATTCGTACCCGGGAACGAGCCTACGCCCGGCCGGACCAGCACGGCGGGGTGCAGCACGGTGGGCCCGCTCTGCGCTGAGCCTGCCCGCCTGAAACTGCCATGACAGGAACGACCGGCCGGATCAGCCGGAGAGGCGGACCGGCATGATCAGGTATTTGTACGCGTCGTTCGCCTCGGCGTCGACGGCTGCCCGGCCACTGAGCAGTGCCGGCTTCGTCGACGTGGTGAAGGAGAGCTGGGCGACCGGTGAGTCGATCGCGCTGAGCCCGTCCAGAAGGAAGGTCGGGTTGAAGGCGATCGAGATGTCGTCCCCCTCAAGCACGGCGTCGACGCGCTCCACAGCCTGTGCATCGTCGCTGGAACCTGCCTCCAGGATCAGCACGCCCTGCTCGAAGCTGAGCCGCACCGGAGTGTTCCGCTCGGCGACCAGGGCCACACGCTTGACGGCCTCGACGAACGGGGCGGTCTCGATGACCGCGACCGAGTTGAACTCGGTGGGGAAGAGCGTCCGGTACTTCGGAAGGTCGCCCTCGAGCAGCCGCGTGGTCGTACGGCGGCCGGCGCCCTCGAAACCGATGAGCCCTTCGCCCGCGCCCGAACCGGACAGCGCCAAGGTCACCGTGTCACCGCTGGTCAGTGCCTTGGCGGTGTCCAGGAGCGTCTTGGCGGGCACCAGGGCCACGGCCGAGGCGTCGGGGCTCTCCGGCTTCCACAGGAACTCGCGGACCGCGAAGCGGTAGCGGTCGGTCGAGGCGAGGGTGACCGTGTCGCCCTCGATCTCGATCCGGACTCCGGTCAGGACGGGCAGGGTGTCGTCGCGCCCTGCCGCGATGGCGACCTGAGCCGCCGCGGAGGCGAAGACCTCACCCGGGACGGTGCCCGTGGCGGTCGGCATCTGCGGCAGTGCCGGGTACTCCTCCACAGGAAGGGTGTGGAGTGTGAATCGCGAGGAGCCGCAGACCACCGTGGCCCGTACACCGTCTGTGGAAATCTCCACCGGCCTGTTCGGCAGCGCGCGGCAGATATCGGCGAGCAGGCGGCCGGAGACGAGCACCGTGCCGTCCTCCTCGACCTCCGCGTCCACCGAGACCTTGGCCGAGACCTCGTAGTCGAAGCTCGAGAAGCTGAGGGCGCCGTCCTCAGCCTTCAGCAGTAGGCCCGCGAGAACGGGCGCCGGCGGACGGGCCGGGAGGCTGCGGGCCACCCAGGCCACAGCCTCCGCGAGTACATCGCGCTCCACCCGGATCTTCACCGGAACCGCCTCCTGCTGTTGCTCGCTCGCCCTGCTGGCCTTCGTCGTCTGACCGGGGCTCCCGGCGAAGGGCCGGGGATGCCACCGGGGTCCAGTCTGACGTACGGCACCGACACTCGTTGCTGCTCGGGGTCAAGTCGCGCCGAGAGGTTCGCCGAGCTCGCCGCTCAAGTTGTGCACAGGCCCCACTTCGAAGCGGATTCCTGGCTAACTCTGAGTGGTAGTAGTAGTAGGCCCTGTGGAAACCGTGGATAACGTCATTTGCACAGGTCAGATGCTGTTTTTTGTCCACTGCTCCTGTGGGCGACACCGGTGGACAACCAGGCGTTTCTGTGGACACGCGAAAGTTCTGCACACCCGATGCACAGGGCAGGGCGACTTCTCCCCAGGCCTGTCCCCAGGTTTACCCACGTTCCCCACAGCTCAACCGAGGCCCCTCATGTGACGCCTTTCACTCTTGGCGGTGAAAGACGGTGTCGGGTTGCCGAACAGTGGACAGGGGTGTGGAGAAGCTGGGGACAACAGGGCTGAGCCTGTGGGCCGACGGTGGACAACATCATCTGGGCCCTGTGGACGAACTTTTTATCCACAGGCTGTGGATCACCGTTGATCACAATTCCCCAGGCATGTGACCTGGACTGATGGAGTATCGACAGCGGTCCCTGTGGACGCAATCTGGACAACTTTCCAGTCCCCAGGCTGTGGACGCCAGATTCTCGTACTTCTGTGGAGAAAGGCTCGTCCTCGGCTCGCATTCGAACACTCCGGCCCGGCCCAGCCGTCTCGCGTGTCGTCGATCGGGGCGGAAGCGGGTCCGGGGAGCGGTCTCGGGAAGGGCCCGGAAGCGGCTCCGGGCCCTTCCCGGAGCGGATCCAGGAAGCTCCTGACGACGAAGGGCGCCTCCCGAGGACCTCGTACGGCCCTCGGGAGGCGCCCTTGGCGCGCTGTGCGGCCGGCCCCGGCCGCACAGCCTGGCGTCAGCCGTTCTTGATGCGGTTGGTGAGCTCGGTGACCTGGTTGTAGATGGAGCGCCGCTCCGCCATCAGGGCACGGATCTTCCGGTCGGCGTGCATCACCGTGGTGTGGTCGCGACCGCCGAACTGGGCGCCGATCTTGGGCAGGGAAAGATCGGTCAGCTCACGACAGAGATACATGGCGATCTGGCGTGCCGTCACCAGGACGCGACTGCGGGACGATCCACAGAGGTCCTCCACCGTCAGTCCGAAGTAGTCCGCGGTCGCCGCCATGATGGCCGGTGCGGTGATCTCGGGAGCCGAGTCCTCGCCGCCCGGGATGAGGTCCTTGAGCACGATCTCGGTCAGGCCGAGATCCACCGGCTGCCGGTTCAGGCTCGCGAAGGCGGTCACACGGATGAGAGCGCCTTCCAGCTCACGGATGTTGCGTGAGATGCGGGAGGCGATGAACTCGAGCACCTCGGGCGGGGCGTTGAGCTGCTCCTGCACGGCCTTCTTGCGGAGGATCGCGATACGCGTCTCCAGCTCCGGTGGCTGCACATCGGTGGTGAGGCCCCATTCGAACCGGTTCCGCAGCCGGTCCTCGAGGGTCACCAGCTGCTTGGGCGGGCGGTCCGACGACAGCACGATCTGCTTGTTGGCGTTGTGGAGCGTGTTGAAGGTGTGGAAGAACTCCTCCTGCGTCGACTCCTTGCTCGCGAGGAACTGGATGTCGTCGACCAGGAGGATGTCCACGTCGCGGTAGCGCTTGCGGAAGGTGTCGCCCTTGCCGTCACGGATCGAGTTGATGAACTCGTTGGTGAATTCCTCGGAGCTCACGTACCGCACCCGGGTACCCGGGTACAGGCTCCGCGCATAGTGCCCGATGGCGTGCAGCAGGTGGGTCTTGCCGAGTCCTGATTCCCCGTAGATGAAGAGGGGGTTGTACGCCTTCGCGGGAGCCTCGGCGACGGCGACCGCCGCCGCGTGCGCGAAGCGGTTGGACGCGCCGATCACGAAGGTGTCGAAGAGGTACTTCGGATTCAGCCGGGCATGCGGCTCGCCGGCCCCGGGTGGGGGCGCGACCTGGCCCATGGGGCCGCCGCCGGCCCTTCCGGTACCGGGTCCGCCCTGGCGGTGCTGGGGCTGCTGGTCCTGCAGATCGTGGCGGTCGTGGTTGTCCCGCTGCTGCTCGTATCCCTGGTGTTCGGGCGGCTGCGGACGGTAGTCGTGCTGAGGCTGCTGGGAGCGCGGGCTCGCGTACGGGTCGCGGTCCTGGTATCCGCCGTGGCGGGGCTGCCAGGAGAGGTCCTCCTGGGCGCGGGGCCAGGCGCCGGGCTCGGGGCGGTGCTGCTGGTAGTCCGGGTAGGCGGGGCGGGCCGTCGGCATTCCGTCGTCGGAGGGCCTGGGGCCGTAGCTGTCGTACCCGTCGTTGTGCGAGGGCTCGTCGTGCTGCGGCCCCTGGTAACGGTGGGACTGCTGCCCCTGATGGGACTGGTGCATCGGAGGTGCGGGCGGAGCGGGAGGCTCACCCGCGGAATCGTCGACCGTGATCGCGATCCGGATCGGCCGCCCGCACTCACGGGTGAGCGTCTCGCTGATCAGCGGTGCGAGCCGACCCTCCAGGACACGCTTGCCCCACTCGTTGGGCACGGCCAGCAGCGCGGTGTCAGCGACGAGTGCCAGGGGCTGGCAGCGCTCGATCCACTGCTTGTCCTTCGGCTCGATGCCCTGTTGGCCCTCCCCGAGGAGTTGTTCCAGCACTCGCGGCCACACTGCGGCAAGATCGGCAGGTACGTCAGCCACAAGGCACGCTCTCTCGCATGTCCCACGAATGTGTGCTTCTCGGGACGGGATAGGTCGGGTCGGGTGAGGCCCGGCAGACAGGAAGGAAAAGAATCCGGAGTTCAGCCACGGTAGTCAGCCCGACCCGTGCGGTTCAAGTTGTTGTCCACAGGCTGTGTACAGAACGGGGTGGCGCGGAGCCGGTTTGACCGGATGGCGTAGCCGCGCGTACCGTGACCAGGTCGAGTTGTCGATGGCTGCTGCCGCCTGCCTCCGATGGGCAAAGATCACGATCTGTGATTGTGAAGCGGTGCACTAAGGCGTTTACGCGAGTTCCTCGTGGGCGCACGGTGACAGCCAGGCGATGTCCCGCCAACACACGAATCATTTCTGGAGCCCCCGAGTGAGCAAGCGCACCTTCCAGCCGAACAATCGTCGTCGCGCCAAGACCCATGGCTTCCGACTGCGTATGCGTACCCGTGCCGGCCGCGCGATTCTCGCGAACCGTCGTGGCAAGGGTCGCGCCAACCTGTCCGCCTGATCGCGGCCAGGTCATGACGTGCTGCCTACCGAGAATCGGCTGAGGCGGCGCGAGGACTTCGCAGTCGCTGTACGCCGGGGTCGTCGGGCCGGTCGCCCGCTACTCGTCGTGCATCTACGCAGCGGTGTTACGGACCCGCACGTGACAGGGGAGAGTGTTCCCCCGCCACGTGCGGGTTTCGTTGTCAGCAAAGCAGTGGGTGGAGCGGTCGTTCGCACCGCGGTGAAGCGGAAGCTTCGCCATCTGGTCCGCGATCGGCTTGCTCAGCTGCCCCCCGGTAGCCTTGTTGTCGTACGAGCGCTACCCGGATCGGGTGACGCCGCCCATGCACAGCTGGCCCGAGACCTGGACGCCGCCCTTCAGCGGCTGCTGGGAGGGGGTGCGCGATGAAGTACCCGCTGCTGGCCCTCATCAAGCTGTACCAGTGGACGATCAGCCCGCTCCTCGGGCCTGTCTGCCGTTACTACCCGTCGTGTTCCCACTATGGATATACGGCGATCGACCGGCACGGTGCGATCAAGGGAACAGCGCTGACCGCATGGCGCATCCTGCGTTGCAACCCGTGGTCACCCGGCGGCGTGGATCACGTACCGCCACGCAAGCGTCCGCGTTGGCACGAAATGCTGCGCAGCTGTGTGCGTGGAGGGAAGGGCGGGGACTCCGCCTCCGATGTGCCTTCCCGGGGGTCGGTCTCCGAACCCCTGAGCCCGGCCACAGAGACCTCGCCCAAAGCTCAAGGAGCCTGATTAGTGGACACGATTGCCAGTCTGTTCAGCTTTATCACCACACCTGTTTCGTGGGTCATCGTCCAGTTCCACAAGCTGTACGGAGCGCTCTTCGGCGATGACACGGGGTGGGCCTGGGGCCTGTCCATCGTGTCCCTGGTGGTCCTGATCCGGATCTGTCTGATCCCGCTTTTCGTCAAGCAGATCAAGTCGACCCGGAACATGCAGGTGCTCCAGCCGAAGATGAAGGCGATCCAGGAGCGCTACAAGAACGACAAACAGCGCCAGTCCGAAGAGATGATGAAGCTGTACAAGGAGACGGGCACCAACCCGCTCTCCTCGTGCCTTCCCATCCTGGCGCAGTCCCCGTTCTTCTTCGCCCTGTATCACGTGCTGTCGTCCATCGCCTCGGGCAAGACGATCGGGGTCATCGACCAGCCGCTGTTGGACAGCGCACGCCAGGCACACATCTTCGGTGCCCCGCTGGCCGCGAAGTTCATGGACAGCGAAGAGAAGGTCGCGGCGCTCGGTGCCTCGCTGACCGATGTCCGTGTCGTCACCGCGATCATGATTGTGATGATGTCCGCGTCGCAGTTCTTCACCCAGCGCCAGCTGATGACGAAGAACGTCGACCTGACGGTGAAGACCCCGTACATGCAGCAGCAGAAGATGCTGATGTACATCTTCCCGGTGATCTTCGCCGTCATGGGCGTCAACTTCCCGGTCGGTGTCCTCGTGTACTGGCTGACCA
Source organism: Streptomyces sp. NPDC014623 (assembly GCF_043088245.1). Classification (NCBI taxonomy): domain Bacteria; kingdom Bacillati; phylum Actinomycetota; class Actinomycetes; order Kitasatosporales; family Streptomycetaceae; genus Streptomyces; species Streptomyces sp. NPDC014623. The sequence goes on from NZ_JBIBZU010000009.1 coordinate 21,265, forward strand.
CCAACGTCTGGACCATGGGTCAGCAGATGTACGTGATCAACCAGAACCCGACTCCGGGCAGCAAGGCCCAGGACCAGTACTTGAGCCGTGTACTGAAGGGCGTGAGTTCTCACGGGCAGGTACGGGGCAGGACGCGGCGCAACACCGTGAAGGCGATCGTCGCCAAGGGCCCTGACCGCAACGACATCGAGCGGAAGTTCATCACCGGTCTGTCCAAGATGGGTCTCGCCGCCCAGGAGGACGGGACGGTGGTGAAGAGCGACGCAGCCGTACTCGAGGCCGAAGGCGGGGCCGCACCCAAGCGTCAGCAGCCCAAGCGCCAGCCCAAGGCGAAGCGTCACACTGCTGCTGCCACCCACCACCCCGGCACGGCGAAGAGCTCCGGTTCCACCGGCTCGGACTCCAAGACCTCGCTGAAGAAGCAGGACGCATCGCAGGACGACAAGCCGAAGGCAGCGGGCAAGCCCGCCGCTTCCGGCTCCTCACGCCAAGCCAAGTCCGGACAGCGCAAGGGCCCGCAGCGGCCCAAGCACCCGTCCAAGAAGTAAGAAGGAGTCCATCCGTGACGGAAGGCACCATCACCCCGGCCGCTGAGGGCAGCGACACTCTGACCCGCCTCGAGCAGGAGGGAGAGATCGCGGCTGACTACCTCGAAGGCCTGCTCGACATCGCCGACCTCGACGGCGACATCGACATGGACGTGGAGGCGGACCGGGCCGCGGTTTCGATCATCAGCGATTCGGCGCGTGACCTGCAGAAGCTTGTGGGACGTGACGGTGAGGTGCTGGAGGCGCTTCAGGAGCTGACGCGCCTGGCCGTCCACCGTGAGACCGGTGACCGCAGCCGCTTGATGCTGGACATCGCCGGCTTCCGTGCCAAGAAGCGTGAAGTTCTCGCCGCACTGGGTGCCAAGGCCGCAGACCAGGTCAAGGGTTCGGGCGAGCCGGTGAAGTTGGAGCCGATGACACCGTTCGAGCGCAAGGTTGTGCACGACGCGGTCGCGGCAGCAGGTCTGCGCAGCGAGTCCGAGGGCGAGGAGCCGCAGCGCTTCGTCGTCGTTCTCCCTGCCTGACCGGAACCTTGTACTGTCGGCCCCGTCTGTTCACAGGCGGGGCCGATCTTTGTCAGCCTGATAGTCAGCGTGCTAGAGCGGTACGGAAGGACGGTCCCCGTGACGGAGGAAGCAGAGCTCCCTCAGGCGCCCAAGGAGGCGCAGGCGGTATTCGGTGAGTTCTTTCCAGAGGCTGTCAGGTACGCGGAGCTGCTCGCGGACGCAGGCGTCGAACGAGGGCTGATCGGTCCTCGCGAGGTGCCGCGCCTGTGGGAACGCCATCTGCTGAACTGTGCGGTGCTCTCCGAGGTGGTTCCCGAGGGGGTCACGGTGTGCGATGTGGGATCAGGGGCCGGGCTTCCTGGCATTCCGCTGGCACTGGTACGCCCCGACCTGAAGATCACGCTGCTCGAACCACTGCTGCGACGTACGAATTTCCTTCAGGAGGTCGTCGAGCTCCTGGGGCTGGATCATGTGACAGTCGTCCGTGGCCGGGCTGAAGAGGTGCTCGGGACGCTTCAGCCCGTGCATGTGGTGACGGCCAGGGCGGTTGCACCGCTCGACCGGCTCGCCGGATGGGGAGTGCCTCTGCTCCGCCCGTACGGGGAGATGTTGGCGCTCAAGGGAGGCACGGCCGAGGAGGAGATCCAGGGAGCTCGTGCCGCGCTGAGCAAGCTCGGAGTCGTGGAGACCGAAGTGCTGCATGTGGGTGAAGGGCTGGTTGATCCCGCGTCCACGGTGGTACGTGTGGTGGTCGGAGAGAGCCCGGGTGGTGTGAGGTTCGCCGCAAAACGAGCCAAGGCCGCCAGGGTGGGCCGGACGCGTCGGCGTCGATGAGGACGGCCTGCGACGACTGATCGCGAGGTCGGGTTCATTTAGTTTTGATGCATTCGGTACTTCTTTGCGCTGATGCTCCATGTAATCAGCGATATGTGGTGCCTGCGGAGTGTCGGGAGCCCGCCGCTCAACTGCAGAGGCATCGTGTTTCACGTGAAACATCGCCCTCTGCTCCAGGGAATCATCGGCCGCGGTCGTGCGGCTGCCGCACCATGCGACCGTAAGCCTGTGCGGGTTGCCGAGTTGTCCACAGAACTGGATTCATCCACAGAACAGTCGGCCTCGCTGGTTCATGAGCCCGAAAGCATGACAGGCTCTGTTCATTGCGAGCCTGAAGTCGAGGAGAGTGAATCCTTGCGGTCCGACGCCGACATCGCGGGACCGATGACCGATCCGGTCCCCGGTCCCCGTACCGAGTCCCTGGGAGACGGCGTTTCACGTGAAACGCCGCCGCCGATGGACGACACGCCCATTGGTCGTGCGGCCCAGCTGGCGGTTGAGGCCCTTGGCCGTGCCGGCGAGGGACTGCCACGACCGGACCGGACACGCGTCATGGTCGTTGCCAACCAGAAGGGCGGCGTAGGCAAGACGACCTCGACGGTCAACCTTGCCGCCTCGCTCGCGCTGCACGGTGCGCGCGTCCTGGTGGTGGACCTTGACCCGCAGGGGAATGCCTCCACTGCTCTGGGGATCGACCATCACGCGGAAGTCCCTTCCATTTATGACGTCCTGGTGGAGAGCATGCCGCTCTCCGAGGTCGTTCAGCCGGTCCCGGACGTCGAAGGTCTCTTCTGTGCACCGGCGACCATCGATCTCGCCGGTGCGGAGATCGAACTGGTGTCGCTGGTGGCGCGGGAGAGCCGGCTGCAGCGGGCGATCCAGGCGTATGACCAGCCGCTGGATTACATCCTCATCGACTGCCCGCCCTCGCTCGGCCTGCTGACGGTCAACGCACTTGTGGCCGGAGCCGAGGTGCTCATCCCGATTCAGTGCGAGTACTACGCACTGGAGGGTCTCGGTCAGCTTCTCCGCAACGTCGACTTGGTCCGAGGGCATCTGAACCCCGATCTCCACGTTTCGACGATCCTGCTCACCATGTATGACGGCAGGACCAGGCTTGCTTCACAGGTCGCGGAGGAGGTGCGTAGCCATTTCGGCAAGGAGGTGCTGCGGACCAGCATTCCGCGCTCCGTACGCATCTCGGAGGCGCCGAGTTACGGGCAGACGGTATTGACGTACGATCCGGGCTCCAGCGGGTCCCTGTCCTACCTCGAGGCGGCCCGCGAGATCGCGCTGAGAGGCGTCGGAGTGCATTACGAGGGGCAGCACGCCCCGGCGGCGGGCGGGCCTGCCCGCACGGGCGTCCAGAACAGCCAGCAGAGTCATTCGGAGGGCATGCAGTGAGCGAGCGTCGTAGAGGACTGGGGCGTGGGCTCGGTGCGCTGATTCCCGCAGCTCCGCAGGAGAAGCAGATCGCAAGTCCCGCAGCCGGTGCGAACACGGCGGGTGCGTCACCCGTAATGACCGCCGAGCGCGGGGTAGCTGCTGCGAAACTGGCCGCTCTCTCCTCTGGCACGTCGGTACCGGAGCCGAGTGCTCCTGTGGGAGAGCTGCAGCCCACCGAGGGACAGACCGACTCGGCCGGGGCGTACTTCGCTGAGATCCCCCTTGCTTCGATCAAGCCTAATCCCAGGCAGCCTCGCGAGGTCTTCGACGAGGAGGCTTTGGCAGAGCTGGTCACCTCCATCAAGGAGGTGGGTCTCCTCCAGCCCGTCGTCGTACGCAAGGTAGCCGAGGAACGCTATGAACTGATCATGGGGGAGCGCCGCTGGAGGGCATGCGGCGAGGCCGGCTTGGAACGTATCCCGGCCATCGTCCGTGCGACCGATGACGAGAAGCTGCTTCTCGACGCGCTCTTGGAGAACCTGCACCGGGCTCAGCTGAATCCCTTGGAGGAAGCGGCGGCGTATGACCAGCTGCTGAAGGATTTCAAGTGCACTCATGATCAGCTGGCGGACCGGATCGGACGATCCCGTCCACAGGTGTCGAACACCCTCCGTCTGCTGCGGCTCTCTCCGCCGGTGCAGCGCAGGGTCGCGGCCGGAGTGCTCTCGGCCGGGCATGCGAGGGCCTTGTTGTCCGTGGACGACTCCGAGGAACAGGACCGGCTGGCTCACCGAATCGTCGCCGAAGGGCTGTCGGTACGTGCGATCGAGGAGGTCGTGAATCTACTCGGATCCGAGCCCACAAGTTCCGCCAAGCCCCGGGGGCCCAGGGCCGGCGGCCGGGTTTCACCGGCATTGACCGATCTTGCTTCGCGCCTCTCCGACCGGTTCGAGACGCGGGTGAAGGTCGACCTCGGACAGAAGAAGGGGAAGATCGTCGTCGAGTTCGCCTCGATGGAGGATCTGGACCGCATCCTCGGCAGCCTTGCCCCGGGTGAAGGACGGGTGCTGGAACGAAGCATCGAAGAGAAGCAGACCGAGGCCGACGAAGCCTGAGCCTGCTGGACGGCGAAGGGCGGGGCGAGTCCCGGAAAGTTCTCCGGGACTCGCCCCGCCCTTCGCCGTCTCTCGGTGTCCCCACCACCTCTGGGTGGATACGATGCGTTCTGGTAGGGCGTATCCACCACCGTGATCCACCTCAGAGGAGGCGGCGGCCGTGCGATCAGTGAATCGCAGCCACCTGGTGTCAGTCGGGTTGGGACTTGGTGCTGTCGGGGGGTTCGTCGGCAGCCTGTTCCGAGAACGGAGTGCGCTGGCAGCCGCACGTGATGCGGCGGGCGTAGGAAGTGAGGAACCGCCTACATGGGGCGTCGGCTCGTACCGCTCACATTGGACAACCTTACGGATCTCCCCAGACGTTGCCGCTCGTGTGTCTTCTGGGAACTTGATCCGGTCAGCGGAGAAGCTGCGGTAAAAGCAGGCAGGCCCGAACTCGAGAAAGAGGCATGGATCTCCGCCGTGCTGCTGGAGTGGGGGTCCTGCGGCCGGGTCGTCTATGTGGACGATGTCGCGGCGGGGTTCGTTCTCTATGCGCCCCCTGCGTATGTTCCCCGGTCCACGGCGTTTCCCACCAGCCCCGTGTCCCCCGATGCCGTGCAGTTGATGACGGCCTTGATCCTGCCTGGCTTCCAGGGGCAGGGGCTGGGACGCGTGATGGTACAGACGGTTGCCAAGGACTTGCTGCGACGCGGGTTCAAGGCGATCGAGGCTTTTGGTGATGCACGGTGGAAGGAACCAGCGTGTGTGCTGCCGGCGGATCATCTGCTCTCGGTCGGCTTCAAGACGGTGCGACCTCACCCCGCGCATCCACGTCTGAGGCTTGAGCTGCGTACCACGCTCTCCTGGAAGGAAGACGTCGAACTGGCATTGGACAGGCTGCTGGGCGCCGTGCAGAAAGAACCGGCTCTGCGGCCTCTCTGACCATCGCGTCCGATCCGACGGGGGCAGGAAAGCGCAAACGGGCCCGCCCCGGAGGGCGGGCCCGTTTCACGTGAAACAGTCAGCTGTTACTTCTGGACGATGAAGCCCTCGAGGTCGCGAAGAATTGCGGCCTTCGGCTTGGCGCCGACGATGGTCTTGGCGACCTCGCCTCCCTGGTACACGTTGAGTGTGGGAATCGACATCACACCGTACTTTGCCGCAGTGGCCGGGTTCTCGTCGATGTTGAGCTTGACGATCTCGATCTCGTCGCCGTATTCAGCCGCGATGGCCTCCAGCGACGGCGCGATCTGACGGCACGGGCCGCACCAGGCGGCCCAGAAGTCCACCAGCACAGGCTTTTCGTTCTTCAGGACGTCCTCGTCGAAGGAGTCGTCGGTCACGTTCTTCAGGGCGCCGGCCACGGCGGCCTCCTTAACTTCGCGGGAGTGGGGGTTCGGGGGGAGCAGTCAGACTGCCGGGGTCTTATCCGGCTCGGCAAGCTGCTCGTCGGAGAGCGCGGCCAGGAAGCGCTCCGCATCAAGAGCTGCCGAGCAGCCGGTACCGGCTGCGGTGATGGCCTGTCGGTAGGTGTGGTCGACCACGTCGCCGGCGCCGAAGACCCCCTTCAGATTGGTGCGCGTCGAAGGGGCCTCGACCTTGAGGTAACCCTCGTCATCGAGGTCGAGCTGCCCCTTGAAGAGCTCCGTGCGGGGATCATGGCCCACAGCGATGAACAGGCCCGTCACCGGAAGCTCGGACGTCTCGCCGGTCTTGGTGTTGCGCAGGGTGAGGCTGGAGAGCTTCTGGTCCCCGTGGACCGTGGCGACCTCGCTGTCCCACGCGAACTTGATCTTCGGGTCGGCGAAAGCACGCTCCTGCATGGCCTTGGATGCGCGCAGGGAGTCACGGCGGTGGACGATCGTGACTGACTTGGCGAACCGGGAGAGGAAGGTCGCCTCTTCCATGGCCGTGTCACCGCCACCGACCACGGCGATGTCTTGGTCCTTGAAGAAGAATCCGTCACAGGTGGCACACCAGGAGACACCTCGTCCGGAGAGCGCGTCCTCGTTGGGCAGGCCGAGCTTGCGGTGCTGGGATCCTGTGGTGACGATGACGGCCTTGGCGCGGTGCACCGTGCCCGCGGTGTCCGTGACGGTCTTGATCTCGCCGGAGAGGTCGACGGAGACCACGTCGTCGGGGATCAGTTCGGCGCCGAAGCGCTCAGCCTGGGCGCGCATGTTGTCCATGAGCTCAGGGCCCATGATTCCGTCCTGGAAGCCCGGGAAGTTCTCCACGTCGGTGGTGTTCATCAGCGCACCGCCGGCGGTGACGGCGCCCTCGAACACCAGCGGCTTCAGCGACGCGCGAGCGGTGTACAGGGCGGCGGTGTAACCAGCCGGCCCGGAGCCGATGATGATCACATTACGGACGTCGCTCACGGGTTCTTCCTCGTCTCTGCAGACTGCCTACTGCCTACTGGGGTCGGTTCCACGACTCTCACCCCACCCAACGGATCCTACGGGGCGTGCATTCCCGAAATACCGGTCCGGCTCCAGCCGTGGCTCTCAGGGGCGGGTGTAGGAGTGCGTGAGCAGTAGTTGCCCCTTTGCCGTGGGCGTGGAGGCTACGCATGCTGCGTCGACCACATAGGCCTGGACACGAGTCGAGTCGGTTGCATGAGGCAGTACCACGAGGAAGGCGGCGGCTCCCTGGTAAGTGCCCCGCTCCACAGCCAAGGCAGGGGCGTTCCGGCCTGTTCCTTGCTGGACGCAGGGTGGAACGTCCACGACCGGAGCACGCAAGGGGGTCCGGGGGGACGCGTCACCGGGGGGCAGGTCCTCCGGTGACGATTTTGTGTCCAGGTGAGGCTTGCCCGGGTCGTGGCCCGGAGTTCCGGAAGCCGTTGTTTCGCTCAGGAGCGTGCGGACGCGGTCTTCCAGGGTGTTCTCCGAGAAGCTCTTCTGGCTCTTCTCCACGGCACTCACTCCGCGGTCGGGCACGGTGCCGGCCGAGTCGTGGGACGACTGGAGGGACTGGAGCAGGAGGAGGCTCATGCCGATGGCCGCCGCACCGAAAGCGGTACCGAGGATCACCGTGCGACGCCGACGCCGGGCCGGTGTCCGGCCAGGGCCGGTAGCGCCGCGCGGTCGGCCTGCGGGCCGAGGAGCGGTCACACCCTCATCTCTTGTTTCACGTGAAACAAGAGCTGTTGTTGTGGCGGGTACCGAGGCGGCAGCCGCAGCTTCCGATGCCAGTGCCGCGTCGATCCGGTCAGCTACGTCGTCAGGCATGCGCTCGTGCAGAGGAAGCGCTGTCCCCAGCATCGAGCGGATCTCTTCCAGCGAGGAGTGAATTTCGGTGCACTCTTCGCAAGCGTCGAGGTGGTGGCGGAGTGCTGCCCTGCGGGACGGCGGGAGGAGACCTTCGGTGAGGTCGGAGATCTCCGGAACGTCCGGGTGCTGAGTCGTGTCGCCTGCAGATGTCATGCGAGTCCACCTCCGCCCTGTACGCCGGCAGGATCACCGTCACCTGCATCTCTTGGCCCTGACGCCGGTGGGACGGATGGCCTCTGTGTCCGGTTCCTTTCCACGGCCACGTCCTTGCCGTCCTCTCTGTGGCTGCGCAGATGAGACAGCAAGGGAAGCAGCCGGGCCCGGCCTCTCGCACAGCGGCTCTTCACGGTGCCGGTAGGTACGTCGAGAACGCGGGCAGCTTCGGCCACGGGGTAAGCCTGCATGTCCACCAGGACGAGTGCGGCGCGCTGTTCGGCGGGCAGGGTGGCCAGTGCGGCAAGGAGTTCTCGGTGCAGGTCCTGCCGTTCAGCGGGAGCCTCGGCGGATTCGTGAGGTTCCATGAGCTGATCGAGCCGCTCGGCGTCATCGACCGGTGCGGTCTTGCGCGAGGCCGCCTTACGGGCACGGTCGAGACAGGCGTTGACGGTGATCCTGTGCAGCCATGTGGTGACGGCGGACTGGCCACGGAAGGTATGAGCCGCGCGGAACGCGGAAACCAGGGCGTCCTGCACGGCGTCGGCAGCCTCCTCGCGGTCTCCGAGTGTGCGCAGGGCCACGGCCCAGAGGCGGTCACGGTGTCGTCGTACGAGCTCACCGAAGGCGTCCGCTTCACCTGCGACGTGCTGGGCCAGGAGGTCCTGATCGCTGATGTCGGCGAAACCGGCGTCGTCCAACGGTGAGCCCCTCCCTTGGTCCCGTCAGTTGGTGATCTTGATGTTCGAGACCTTGCCCCGGTACCTGCCGTCGTCGTTACTCAGCGGCAGGCTGGTCAGCCAGACCAGAACGTACCGTGCCTGCACCGCCTTGTCGGGCTTGAGGGACACGTTTGTTCCGGAGCCCTGTGCGACTGTGGTGAAACCGTCGGGTTTCTGCGGAATGGATGAGCCGTCGGTCGTCCTCAGTTCCACCGAGGTGGTGCCGCCGAGGAAGGAGACGTCGACGTTGCGCACCTCCTGGACCTCGCCCAGGTCGAGGACGATGCCCACGCCTTCCTTGAGGTTGCCGAAAGCGGCGGTGTAATAACCGTCGGTGTTCCAGTACGAGCTGGGGTCACCGTCGTAGGCGTTGCTTATCGCTGCGGGCTTTTCCGATCCGTCCGTGCCCTGAGGGTCGTAGTCCCGGGCGCCGACGATGCTGACGGGCTTGCCGGGACCGCCTGCTTTCTTGTCGACGCTGCCGTCCTCGGCGGTCTGTGTGGGGGTCGGCTCCCCCGAGTCGTTGCCCCGGTCGAGAACGGTTTCCGCCAGCTGCCAGCTCCCGAGGCCCAGAGCCGCGATGAGCAGAGCGGACACCGCCCACTTGAGCGCTTTGCCTGTGCGGCTCTGCAGAGGGGGCGGCGGGGCTGCGATCACCGGCTGGGCGGCGGCATTGGGCCGTGCGGACGGGCGCCCGTAAGTGCCTTGCTGATAGGTCGTTCGCTGGTACTCCGGCGGGGCGGTGAAGACGGGCTCCGGGGGGAGGACGCGAGGCATGGACGCGACGGCTTTCGCCAGCTCGTCCGGGGTGGTGCACGGCTGTTCCTGCCGCGACGCGGTGGCGCCGTCGTTGGCAAGCGCGCGCATGGCGAGTTCGGACAGTCCCCGGTGGACACCGGCCCGTACCTGGTCCGGGGGAATCAGGCCCACGTCCTTGGGGAGCCCGGAAAGGCCGTAGGCGTCGCTCTCGTACGGCCAACGGCGGGTCAGCGCGGCATAGAGGAGTGCACCGATGGCCTCGGTGTCCGTGCGCAGAGGCTGTTCGGCGGTGATTCCGCGCAGAGCAGCGTTCACGGCCAGGCCACGGATCCGGTACTGGCCGGTCGAGCTGCGCAGTACGGCTCCGGGCGTGAGGCACAGATGTGCGAGCCCTTCGCGGTGTGCGGCGGCCATGGCCTGGGAGATCTGACTCACGAGCTGGTACGCGTCGTGGGCTTCCAGGGGGCCGGCGGCCAGCAGCGCTGTGAGTTCGGTGGCGTCAGGGAGCCATTCGTGGACGACGTAGACGAGATCATCCTCCTCCACGGCGTCCAGGACCTGGACGAAGCGCGGGTCACCGAGCAGCGCGGAGGAGCGGGCCGCGGCCAGCACCGAGCGTGCACGCGGGTGATCGGCGGGCAGCAGATGAACACCTACGGCACGTCGCAGCTTCTCATCGACAGCGCGCCAGCTGCTGAATCCGTCCAGTCGGGTGACGCATTCCTCGAGGCGATAGCGTCTGGCCAGTTTGTGACCGCTGTGCAGGTCGGGCGACGCCGGTGTGCCGTCAGAGCTGTCACGCGCACTCGCATCGTCCTGCGGGCTTGCGTCCCCTTCGTCCTGGGTTTGTGCCGTCCCGTCGGTCGTGGCCGCGTCCGCCTTGGCGGTCAGCGGCTCGTCGCCGCTGTTGTCGGCCACGTCGACAGCAGCCGTGCTACGTTCCGCCACCGTCGTTCCTGCCTCCCCATCCGTTGCGCGATGCCAGCCAGCTCTGCACAGTCACGCCAATTGTGCCCACACTCCGGCGCTATGCACGACACGCGGTGTCCAGCGATGGTTGTGCGGCGTGCAGCTCATTCAGCGGCCGAGCCGTCCCCGGACCATGCCGACCATGCCGTTGAGCTCCTCGATCCGCATCTTCTTCGCGGCGACGAAGAAGATGCCCAGCAGGACGACGCTGCCACAGACCAGTGCCACCACCGAGCCGCCGGCTCCGTCACCGAGGGTCGTCAGGAGGGCGAAGCCCACGCCGCCGCCGACTGCTGCCGCGGGGATCGCGGCGAGGCAGAGGCGGGCGTAGGTGCGCACCACACGGGCGCCGTCGAGGTCGCCGCCGAGCCGCTTGCTCAGGCGTCGCCAGGCGATGCCGACGCCGACCGCGTAGGCCAGCCCGTAGGAGGCAGCCATTCCCACGACTGCCCACCGGGCCGGAAGAATCAGGTAGCAGAGCGCGGAGGCCGCGGCGTTGACCACTGCGACGATGACCGTGTTGTAGAAGGGGGTGCGGGTGTCCTCGTACGCGTAGAAGCCGCGCAGCACGACGTACTGCACGGAGTACGGGATGAGACCGAGACCGAACGCCATCAGGATGAATCCCATGGACCGTGCGGCCTCGGTGCCGCTGGAGGCGTAGAGCAGGGTGCACATCGGCAGACCGAGCGCCAGGAAGGTGAAGGCGACGGGCACGATGGCCACTGCCGAGTTCCGCAGGCCCTGCGAGATGTCGTCGCGGACGGCCCCGGGGTCGTTGTCATGGGCGGCACGGGAGATGCGGGGCAGCAGAGCCGCCATGACCGAGACGGTGATGATGGCCTGAGGCATGCCCCAGATCAGCTGGGCGTTGGAGTAGGCGAGGAAGCCTGAGCCGTCCTTGTCCGCGATTTTGCCGGCGGAGGTGGCCAGCTGGGTGACGACCAGTACGCCGGCCTGGTTGGCGAGGACGAACAGGACCGTCCACTTGGCGAGCTTGATCGTTTTTCCGAGCCCGTGACCCTTCCAGTCGAAGCGCGGACGGAAGCGGAACCCTGCCTCGCGGAGATACGGGATCATGGCCAGGGCCTGGACCACCAGGCCGAGCAGTGTGCCGACGCCGAGGAGCCGGACGCCCTCGGGCGGGATCGTCTCCACGCCCATCCGGGATTCGGCCGAGGCGCCGTAGACCCAGATGAACAGACCGAACGTGAAGATCATGACGATGTTGTTGAGGACCGGGGTCCACATCATCGCGCCGAACTTTCCGCGGGCGTTCAGGATCTGGCCCATCACCACGTGGATGCCCATGAAGAAGATGGTGGGCAGGCAGTAGCGCGCGAACGTCACAGCAACGCTGTTGGCTGCCGGTTCGTTCGCGATCGGCAGTGACATCATGCGGATGAGCATCGGTGCGGCCAGGACCGCCAGAGCGACGATCAGGCCGAGCGCGACCATGACGAGTGTCAGCAGCCGGTTGGCGTACGCCTCGCCCCCGTCCTCGTCGTCCTTCATGGACCGGACGAGCTGAGGAACGAAGACCGAGTTCAGTCCACCGCCCACCGTGAGGATGTAGATCATCGTCGGCAGGGTGTACGCGACGGTGAAGGCGTCACCGAGCATCGCCGCGCCCAGCGCTGCGGTGATCACGAGGCTGCGGACGAAGCCGGTGAGCCGGGACACCAGGGTGCCCGCCGCCATCAGGGCACTGGACTTCAGTATCCCGGCGGCCCGGCCGCCGGACTTCGACGGGACGGGTGCCGGAGCCGCCTCGGGCTCGGCGGGAGGTCCGGGAGGACGGCCAGAACCTTCCTGGTCACGGAAGAGGTGAGCGAAGGCGTCCTGCTCCCCACGGCCGCCGGAAGCCTGGGTGACCAGGTCGTCCACCCCTACGTACTGGGTGGTCGCGGCGTTGTCGCCGTAGGGAAGGTGGCGGGAGGGGCCTGAGGGCTCCGGGGGCGGTGTCTGGGCCCAGATGCGGGGGTCGGGGGCGTACTGGGCTGCGGGAGGCTGCTGGTAGAGGGCCTGGGGTTCCTGATAGGCGCCCGGAGGTGGTGGAGGATGCGAGGCGCGGTCGTAGAGCGCCTCGGCCACCGGGTCCTGCGCGGTGAGGTCCTGGGCACGGTACGGATCGTGCTCGTACGCGTGCTGCAGGTAGGGATCGGGCCCCTCCTCGGCCTGGCCGGCGCCCGGCGGCACCGGAGGGCCACTGGAAGACCCAGCTCCGCCCGCCCCCTGGTCACGGTCACCGTCGTACGGCGCGTTCATCGAAACCCCACCTCATTGTCCCCGGCCGACAGGCCCCGACAGACATCGCTCAACGGTCCACTTTCTCACCCGGGCCCGATGGGCTATCGCTTTCCGGACCGGTGTCCGGCGTCGGGTCACTCGGCTGCTCGGGTTCGCCGCCGTCGTTCTCCGTTGTTCCGCCCGCGACGGTGCGCTTGCGGTGGGTGTACATCCTGATGCCTGCCAGGACCAGCAACAGCAGTCCACCGGCGATCACCAGGAGCACGGTCGGCGTGACTTCCGAGACCTTCACCGTGAAGGTCATCTCCTCACCGTACGGTGCTCCGTCCGCGGTGAAGAGCCGTGCTGTGACCTGTGCCTGCCCGTTGGCATTGGCCGAGGCGTCGAACTTCACGGACTGGCTGTGCCCGCCCGCGATCTCGACAGGCTGTTCGGCGACTGCCGCGCCGTCGTTGAGCTTGAGCCGGGTGGCATTGCCCGACGTGAGACGGAGCACGAGGTGATCGACACCCTGCACCAGTTTGTTCTGCACGGTCACAGGGATCGTCGCGCTGCGTCCGGACAGAGTCACATCCGACTTCGCGATCAGCTGGACCTCGTTGGTGAGGCCTTGAAGATAGGTGCGGACCGCGTCGCGGTACTGCTGCGCCTCCAGCGGCCGGCCGCGCCACGACGTCGACACGGACCGGTTGACCGCGTTCCCGAAGGGGGTCACCACCCGGTCGGGCTGCTTGAGGATGACCTGGAAGCTGTCGAGCGAATTCTGCGTCGTCCGGATGTCCTGGAACGCCTGGGTGGGCAGCTCCTGGCTCCGCAGCTTCTTCGGGTACTGGGAAGCGCCGGGCACCTTGGTGGTGGCCCGGGCGTCAGGCTTCTGTTCGGCTGCCGCCGTCAGATCCAGAGGCTGTGTCCAGTGCTCGGTCGTGAGGGCCTGCAGGGCGCGTGCCATGGTCTGGGCCTGGGCCGCGGTGGGGGTCCGCTGCGGGGCGACGACGATGCTGCGTTCCTTGTCGGGCACCTGCTCCGTCACTGCCAGCGTCTGGGCCAGGAATTTCTGGACGGCCAGCGTCGAAGCGCCGGCCTTGGACATGTCGCCGGTGAACGCGGTGGAGAGCCGGTGGTCGGAGACGACAGCGGTGGTGCCACCACCGATGGGGCGGGCCGCGGTCGGTGTGTAGGGCAGCCCGCCGGTTTCCTTCAGGCTGTCGCTGCGGGCGATCACCTTGTGGGCGCCGGCCGAGGTCGCGACGTCGACGACCGAGGGATCGATCGCGCCGTCCACCGGCCAGGCGAAGTCGGTGGACGGCTTCGTGTGAAGGACGGTTTCCACTGTCGCGCTTGCGACCTCGGTCGCCGTCTGCAGATGGCTGAGGGCCCCCGAGACGTTCTTGCCGCGGTGGGCGATGGAGGCGAGGTCCGGGTCGGCGAACGGCAGGGCCACCACCTTCCCGTCCTTCACGGCCGCTTGGAGATCTGTGAGCCACTTCTTGGCGATGGTCTGGTTCGTCCCCGCGACGATGGTGTCACCGATTCTGACGCGGTAGTTCTTCGTCATCGCATCGACGGAAGCCAGCAGGTCCGGGTCGATCACCCACGTCACAGGAAGCTGTCGTCCCAGCGAGACCAGTTGTTCCAGGCGCCCGCCGGGAGCCAGCTCGAGTGCGAGATCGTCATTGGCGAACACGGGGGTCTGCTGCTCGTCGGAACCCGTCTCGGCGGTGACGTGAGCCGACGCGATCAAGGGCCAGAGGAAGGTGAGCTTCGTCCTGCTCCCGGTGTCCTCCGGCTGCCAGGGCAGAAAGGTCCGCTGGATGCCGAGTACCTGGTCGTAGGCGTAATCGGTGGTACGCCCCGTGACGGAGACTCCGAGCTGATAAACGCCCTCGGCGTCCAGATCCAGCTTGTCCACCGGAACGGCGAGGCTGAAGTCCTGGCTGACTCCGGACGCGAGCGAGGGGACCTTCAGCGTGTACGCACCGCCGAGCTTGGCCGGGTCGCTGCCGGGCTGGTAGCCGACGCGCCCGGCGGCCTCGTCGATCGCGCCTCTGCCGGACAGCTTCGGCCCGACGCGCAGGTCGACCTCGGCGTCGGTGACCGTCTTCTTGCCCTTGTTGGTCAGGGTGCCGGAGACGGTGAGTGTGTCGCCTTCGACCGGTGCGCTGGGAGCGAGCGTGTCCAGGGACACGTCGACGGTGCGCGAACCGGTGGGGGCCTTCGTCACCGCCTCGGCCTGGGCCGAGGGCGCTGAGGGGCCGGCCAGGAGGCCGGCGATCAGTGGCGCCCCGACGATCAAGGAGGCTGTGCGCCGGAGCCACCGGCGGGCAGGGGTGGGAATCATCCCCTGAAAGTGTGCCGCCTCGGCCACGCGTATCCGTCCCTCGTCGTCGTCAGCTGGTACCGGCGCTGCCGGTCTCTGCGTCCACGCATGGTAACGATGTGCCCGACACCTGAGTGCCGGGGACCGTGCCACATGATCGGGAGAGTCTCCCAGGGCCGCAAGAAACGATGACGTCCGGGCCGGTCGGTGCACGTACCCTTTTCTGTTGTGCCGAATGCCAACGAAGACAGCCCCCGTGCACTGAGTCAGGTGCAGCACCGCGCAGTCAGCGAACTGCTGCGGGTGTCCCCCGTCGCCGATGACCTCGCCGTCCGATTCCAGGAGGCCGGATTCGGCCTTGCCCTGGTCGGCGGTTCGGTCCGGGACGCGTTGCTCGGCAGGCTCGGAAACGACCTCGACTTCACGACCGACGCCCGTCCGGAGGACGTACTCAAGATCGTCCGCCCTTGGGCCGATTCCGTCTGGGAGGTCGGCATCGCGTTCGGCACGGTCGGTTCGCAGAAGGACGGCTACCAGATCGAGGTCACGACCTACCGGTCGGAGGCGTACGACAGGTCCTCGCGCAAGCCTGAGGTCTCCTATGGTGACTCGATCGAGGAAGACCTCGTACGCCGTGACTTCACGGTCAACGCCATGGCTGTCGCACTGCCGCGTAAGGAGTTCATCGATCCGCACGGCGGCCTCGACGACCTGGCTCAGCGTGTGCTGCGTACTCCGGGCACACCCGAGGAGTCCTTCTCGGACGACCCGCTGCGCATGCTGCGCGCCGCTCGTTTTGCCGCCCAGCTGGACTTCGAAGTCGCTCCCGACGTGGTCGGGGCCATGACCGACATGGCGGGACGTATCGAGATCGTCTCCGCCGAGCGGGTACGTGAGGAACTCAACAAACTGCTGCTCTCCGGCCACCCTCGTAAGGGTCTGGGGCTTCTCGTGGACACGGGCCTGGCTGACCGGGTGCTGCCCGAGCTTCCCGCGCTGCGTCTGGAAAGTGATGAGCATCACCGGCACAAGGACGTCTACGAGCACTCCTTGACGGTCCTGGAGCAGGCCATCGACCTGGAGGAGGGCGGTCCGGACCTCGTACTGCGCCTCGCGGCTCTGCTCCACGACATCGGCAAGCCGCGGACCCGACGCTTCGAAAAGGACGGTCGGGTCTCGTTCCACCACCACGAGGTGGTGGGAGCCAAGATGGCCAGGAAGCGGATGGCCGAGCTCAAGTACTCCAACGACATGGTCAAGGACGTCTCGAAGCTGGTGGAGCTGCATTTGCGCTTCCATGGGTACGGCGATGGGGAATGGACCGATTCCGCGGTGCGCAGGTATGTGCGGGACGCGGGGCCGCTGCTGGACCGGCTGCACAAGCTGACGCGTTCCGACTGCACGACTCGGAACAAGCGCAAGGCGAACGCTCTGTCGCGCACCTACGACGGGCTCGAGGAACGCATCGCACAGCTGCAGGAACAGGAGGAGCTGGAGGCTATCCGGCCCGACCTGGACGGCAACGAGATCATGCAGATCCTGGGCGTGGGGCCCGGTCCTGTGATCGGCAAGGCCTATTCGTTCCTGCTGGAGCTGCGGCTGGAGAACGGCCCGATGGAGCGTGACGTCGCGGTCGCGGCCCTCAAGGAATGGTGGGCCGCGCAGGACTGACGCGGGCCTCCGCGCGAGACCGGCCGGCCTGTGTCCAGCGGGGCGGGCGCAGGTCGGGACGGGGGGCCCGTCGCGTTTCACGTGAAACACGACGGCGAGCCAGGACACTTCGGCGAAAGCGGTGAGGGGCGTTGTTTCACGTGAAACAACGCCCCTCACTCATCCTTGTTGCGGGCGGGTCGAAACGCGAGACGCGCAGGTCGCCGACGGAACACGGCCACCGAGACAAACGCGTAGAGCGCGGCCACGGTAAGCACCACGGTGACGGACCGGCCGTCAGGAGGAAGCGCGAGGGCGGACATTGCCGCGGCGGCGACGAAGGCGACGTTGAACAGTACGTCGTAGAGCGAGAAGACCCTGCCGCGGTAGGCATCGTCCACGGAGGTCTGTACCTCGGTGTCCGTGGCGATCTTCGCCCCTTGGGTGACGAGTCCGAGGACGAAGGCCGCAGTCAGCATGGGGGCAGGCGCGAACGTGAGTCCCAGTGCGGGCTCCAGGAGGGCAGCGGCCCCGGCGCACCCGCCCAGCCAGCCGTATCGCCCGAAGTGGCCGACTGCCCAGGGGGACATCACGGCGGCCATGAAATACCCCGCAGCGGAGGCGCCGAGTGCCAGACCGAGGAGGGTCAGGCCGTCGGACTCGCTGTCGGACCAGGTGTAGCGGCACAACATCAGCACCATGACGGTCAGCGCTCCGTAGCAGAAGCGGATCACCGTCATGGCGGCCAGCGCGTGTGCTGCGTCCCGCCGCTCGGACAGGTGGCGCAACCCCGCGACGAGCCCTCGCGCGGTAGTGGTCAGTGCCTCCCGCAGCCGTACGTGGTGCAGGACTGTATCCGGCCCGAGGAGCGTGCGGGGCAAGGTCAGGGAGGTCAGTGCCGAGAGAAGGTAGAGGGCCGCGCCCAGTAGGACCACGGCGGCGTCGGACCCGTCCGTCAGCAGCCGGATCGCCAGGGCGAGGCCCCCGCCCGTAGTAGCGGCCAGCGTGCCGGCCGTAGGGGAGAGGGAGTTGGCCAGGACGAGCCGTTCGGTGTCGACGACGCGGGGAAGGGCTGCCGACAGCCCGGCCAGCACGAAGCGGTTGACGGCTGTGACACAGAGGGCGGAGGCGTAGAACAGCCAGTCCGGAGCGGAGCTGCTGAGGAGCAGCAGGGCCGTGCAGCAGGCCAGCGTGGCGCGTAGCAGGTTTCCGTACAGGAAGACCTGGCGCCGGGGCCAGCGGTCCAGCAGGACGCCGGCGAACGGACCGATCAACGAATAGGGCAGCAGCAGGACGGCCATGGCGGACGCGATGGCACCCGGCGTCGTCTGGTTCTCCGGTGAGAAGACGACGTAGGTGGCGAGGGCGACCTGGTAGACCCCGTCGGCCGACTGGGAGAGAAGTCGTACGGCGAGCAGGCTACGGAAGTTCCGAAGGCGCAGGAGTACACCCAGATCACGCACGACAGACATGTGCGCAAGGGTCACACATGTGGGGGGCCTCCGGGCGCATTGCCTGGGAGCCCCCCACATGGAAAAGCGTCACGGAGCGGTGACCGCCCGGATCAGCGCTCGACGTCGCCGGCGATGAACTTCTCGACGTTCTCGCGGGCCTCGTCGTCGAAGTACTGGACCGGCGGGGACTTCATGAAGTACGAGGAGGCCGAGAGGATCGGGCCGCCGACGCCACGGTCCTTGGCGATCTTCGCGGCGCGCACGGCGTCGATGATGACACCGGCGGAGTTCGGGGAGTCCCAGACCTCGAGCTTGTACTCCAGGTTGAGCGGGACGTCACCGAAGGCACGGCCCTCGAGGCGCACGTACGCCCACTTGCGGTCGTCCAGCCAGGCCACGTAGTCGGACGGACCGATGTGGACGTTGTCCGCACCGAGTTCGCGGTCACGGATCTGCGAGGTGACGGCCTGCGTCTTCGAGATCTTCTTGGACTCCAGGCGCTCACGCTCGAGCATGTTCTTGAAGTCCATGTTGCCGCCGACGTTCAGCTGCATCGTGCGGTCCAGGACGACGCCCCGGTCCTCGAAGAGCTTCGCCATCACGCGGTGCGTGATGGTGGCACCGACCTGGGACTTGATGTCGTCACCGACGATCGGGACACCGGCCTCGGTGAACTTGTCGGCCCACTCCTTGGTGCCCGCGATGAACACCGGAAGGGCGTTGACGAAGGCGACCTTGGCGTCGATGGCGCACTGCGCATAGAACTTCGCAGCAACCTCGGAACCGACCGGCAGGTAGCAGACGAGGACGTCGACCTGCTTGTCCTTGAGGACCTGGACGATGTCCACGGGGGCCTCGGCGGACTCCTCGATCGTCTCGCGGTAGTACTTGCCCAGACCGTCGTGGGTGTGGCCGCGCTGAACGGTCACGCCGGTGTTCGGCACGTCGGCGATCTTGATGGTGTTGTTCTCACTGGCGCCGATCGCGTCCGCGAGGTCGAGGCCGACCTTCTTCGCGTCGACATCGAAGGCGGCGACGAACTCGACGTCACTCACGTGGTAGTCGCCGAACTGGACATGCATCAGACCGGGCACCTTGCCGGCCGGATCGGCGTCCTTGTAGTACTCGACGCCCTGCACCAGCGAGGCGGCGCAGTTTCCTACGCCGACGATGGCTACGCGAACCGAACCCATGCCGATTGCTCCCTGTGTGTTCTCGGTGTTCCCCGATGACGCCTTACGGATCTGCGGGGGTGTCACTTCGTGTCGTCGGACGGATCCGGCCGGGAGTCATCCCTGTGCCGGGGCAGGCCGCCCGTCTCTCCTGATGTGTCGTGCTGAGCGGAGCTCTCGGGCGAGGATCGTCGCTGATCCCGTCCCGACCGCTCGCTCTCGATGAGCTCGTTCAGCCAGCGCACTTCGCGCTCCACGGACTCCATGCCGTGTCGCTGCAGCTCAAGCGTGTAGTCGTCGAGTCGTTCACGGGTGCGGGCGAGGGAGGCGCGCATCTTCTCGAGGCGTTCCTCCAGCCTGCTGCGGCGGCCTTCGAGCACACGCATCCGCACTTCGCGCTCGGTCTGTCCGAAGAAGGCGAAACGAGCCGCGAAGTGCTCGTCCTCCCAGGAGTCCGGACCGGTCTGCGAGAGCAGCTCCTCGAAGTGCTCCTTACCTTCCGCCGTCAACCGGTAGACGATCTTGGCGCGGCGCCCGCTCAGCGAGGACGCGGGGGTTCCCCCGCGTCCTGTCGCGGGTGGCAGAGCTGGAGCACTGCCCGGTTCCTCGATCAACCAGCCGTTGGTGACCAGCGTCTTGAGGCAGGGATAGAGGGTGCCGTAGCTGAAGGCGCGGAAGATCCCCAGCGAAGTGTTGAGGCGCTTGCGCAGCTCGTATCCGTGCATGGGGGCTTCGCGGAGCAGGCCGAGTACGGCGAATTCGAGGATGCCGGAGCGTCTGCTCACCTTCGCCTCCCGTTCCGCTTGGTACGTCCGCGGGCCGTCGGTCCCGCCTCACGCCGTGCTGATGTATCGACTCGATACATCAGCACGATAGATCGACTCGTGATGTTCGACAAGGGGGCGGTTCGTGAGCGGCGTCACATCCCCGATTCATAGGGAGTGACTTGCGTAATTTGGGGTGAAGTTCGGTCCCCGGAGGTTTTTGACCGTGCGTAGTCTGTGCGGCATGCAGACCACCGGGAACCGTGAGACGCCTTCGTGCGTCAGTAATCGCGGACTGCCGGATGTACTGCGGGTGGGCCTTCCGCAGGGCTTGTCCGTAATTCGGGGGGACCGGATCTCAACTGCCGCTTCCAGGCGCTCTCGCCTGCCCGAGGAGTAGTCGTTCGATGAGCGAGCACCGTCGCAAAGCGTCGCAACCGCAAGGTGGCGGGCGCGCAGCGGCCAGACGAGCCGCCCAACAGCCTGCTGGACGTCGCACCGATTCGTCACGCAGAGCTATGAATTCGTCACCTTCCGACGCGCACGGGGAAGAGCCGTCGTACGGTGGCCGTGCCGAGGCCCGTCGCGCGGCGCAGCGCGGCGGAGGCGGTGGCAGGCGCCGGGGAGGTGGCGACAGCAGCGGTCGGGTCCACGAGGGCTCCGGCAAGAAGCGCTTCATCGACTACCCGCGGGCCGGCCGGTACGGCTTCCGCCGCTGGGTGCCGTCGTGGCGGCTGGTTTCCGGTCTGTGCCTGGGTTTCCTGGGTCTCATGATGGGCGCGGCCGGCATCGCCTACGCGCTGGTGGTCCCGCCCGAGCCCAAGGACCTCGCCACCGCGCAGAACAACGTCTACTACTGGGCCGACGGCAGGCAGATGGTCGCCACGGGCGGTTCCGTCAACCGTCAGTCGCTCGACTACGCACAGATTCCCGAAGCGATGCGGAACGCCGTCATCTCGGCCGAGAACAAGTCGTTCGAGACCGACAGGGGCATCGACCCCGTAGGCATCGCCCGCGCCGTCTACAACATGGCGCGGGGAGGTGACACCCAGGGTGGTTCGACCATCACCCAGCAGTACGTCAAGAACTCCATGCTCACCCAGGACCAGACCCTGACCAGGAAGGTCAAGGAACTCTTCATCACGCTCAAGGTCGGTGAGACGGTGAGCAAGAAGAAGGTCATGGAGGGTTACCTCAACGTCTCCTACTACGGCCGGGGCGCATCGGGGCTTCAGGCGGCGGCACGTGCGTACTACAACAAGGACGCAGCGGAGCTGAACGAGAGTGAGTGCGCCTTCCTGGCGACGCTGCTCAAGGGCGCGAGCTACTACGACCCGGCGGGTGCCCCCGACGTCGACCCGGTGAGGGCCTCCGCCAAGGAGAACACCAAGCGGGCCAAGGCGCGCTGGAGCTGGATCCTCGACGAGCAGGTCAAGGACGGCCGGCTGAGCGCGGCGAAGCGCGCGACCTTCACCGACTTCCCCATGCCCGAGCCGCCGAAGAAGGACGCCAAGCTGGGCGGCCAGACCGGATACCTGGTCGACCTCGCCACGAAGTACTTCCTCGCCCACAACGAGGAGGGCGTCACCGAGAAGGAACTGGCGCGGGGCGGCTACGAGATCCACACGACCTTCGACGAGGACAAGGTCGACCAGCTCGAGGAGTCGGTCCAGAAGGTGTACGACGCCAAGATCGACCCCGAGAAGCGGCCCGACAAGGACACGCACGTCGAGTTCGGCGGCGCGTCGGTCGACACCAAGACGGGTGCCATTGTCGCCACGTACGGCGGCCAGGACGCGACGCAGCACTACACCAACAACGCCGACGCGACCGGCGCGCAGGTCGGTTCGACGTTCAAGCCGTTCGTGCTGGCAGCCGCCATGGAGGTGGGGAGGCGCAACCCCGAGCTCGGTCCCGAGCAGAGCGCGTCGGAGCGCACCCTCGTCTCGCCGAACAGCATCTACAACGGCGACAACAAGCTGAAGATCAAAAAGTACGACGGATCGGTCTGGCAGAACAAGGACGGCAAGGAGTGGCTCCAGACCAACGACGGGGACGAGTCCTACGGAGACATGACCCTCCGCCACGCCATGCAGGAGTCCGCCAACTCCCCGTTCGTCCAGCTCGGAATGGACATCGGCACCGACAAGGTGAAGGAAGCCGCCGTCGACGCGGGGCTGCGTGACGACGAGTACATGGCGGACTCGAGCGTCCCCTCGTTCTCCATCGGCACCTCCTCGCCGAGCGCCATCCGGATGGCGGGCTCGTACGTCACCTTCGCCACCAGCGGCAAGAAACGGGAGCCCTTCTCGGTCACCGAGGCGAAGCACAAGGGCAGGGTCATCTACCGGCACGAGACGAAGACGGAGACGGTGTTCCCGAGCAACGTCGCGGACAACGTCACCGACGTGCTGAAGAACGTCGTCGAGAACGGAACGGGTACGCCCGCCCGGCTGCCCGGACGTGACGCGGCCGGCAAGACGGGCACCACGGACGGCAACAAGTCGGCCTGGTTCGTCGGTTACACCCCGCAGCTGTCGACGGCTGTCAGCATGTTCCGGATGGACGACGACGAGACCCAGAAGAACCGCGAGTTCCTGGAGATGTACGGCACCGGTGGCGAGAAGTCGATCCACGGTGCCTCGTTCCCCGCGCAGATCTGGCAGGACTACATGACCGACGCGCTGGAGGGCACGAAGGCACTCAGGTTCCCGAAGCCGGAACCGATCGGGGAGACGGTCTTCGGCGGTGGCGCGGTCAGTCCCAGCCCGACTCCGAGCCCGACGCCTTCGCCCTCGGAGTCCAGCGAAGCGCCCGAGTCGCCCTCTCCCACTCCGTCGTCCCCGTCCCCCTCGCCGAGCGAGACGTGCAGGCCGCTCGACTGGGAGTGCAAGAACGACCAGAACGGCGGGACGACCGACGGCAACGACAACGGAGGGACCACGGACGGAACCACCGGCGGTGGAGCGGACGGGGGGACCACGGACGGCGGGACCACGGACGGCGGGACCACGGACGGCGGCACGACCGAAGGCACGACCGAAGGCGCGACCGAGGGTGAGGAGAACGGCCGCGGCGGGATCTTCGGTGGCGGCGGGTAACGCCGCACAGGACGGCGCGCGTGACGCCGCCGTCCTCCGGAAACCCCGCCAGGGGGCTGCCGGACACGGATGACGAGGGCCGTCGGAACCTGCCAGGTGCCGACGGCCCTTTCGTGTGTCCCGTACGCGGGCCGTCTCCGCGCACAGCGCCGTACGGCAGGATGTGCGGCATGCCAAGCGCAGAAGACACGAGCGTGCACCAGGAGCCGTCCGTCGTACCGCCCACGCGACAGGACGAGATCGCCGCGGCGGGCAGTGAGCTGATCGGCGGGCCCGCGGGCCGCTGGGCACGGTTCGGATCGGGGCCGCTCACACCGGTGCGCGTCATCGCGCTCGTGGCGATCGGGATGTTCGCGCTCGGCATGGTGCAGAAGATCCCCTGCTACGACTGGGCATGGTTCCGCGGCGCCAGTTCGCAGTACACGCACGCGTGCTACTCCGACATCCCGCACCTCTTCGTCGGGCGTGGGTTCGCGGACGGCCTCGTGCCCTATGCCGACCGGCTCGGCGGCGACATGGCGTACCTCGAGTACCCCGTCCTGACCGGCCTCTTCATGCAGGTCGCGTCCTGGCTGACGCTGACTCCCTCCTCGGACCCCGTGCAGCAGCGCGAGCAGATGTACTGGATGGTCAACGCGGGCATGCTGATGATCTGCGCCGTGATCATCGCGGTGTGTGCCGCCCGTACGCACCGGCGCCGCCCCTGGGACGCCCTCCTCGTCGCGCTCGCCCCGGCCTTCGCGCTCACCGCGACGATCAACTGGGATCTGCTCGCCGTCGCCCTGACAGCCGCTGCGATGCTCATGTGGTCCCGCGGCAGGCACCTCGCCTTCGGCATCCTCATCGGCCTGGCGACCGCCGCCAAGCTGTACCCCGTGCTGCTCCTCGGCCCGCTGCTGGTGCTGTGCTGGCGGGCCGGGAAGTGGCGGGAGTACGGGGTGGCGCTCCTCGGCGCGGCGGCGGCCTGGCTGGTGGTGAACCTGCCGGTGATGCTGTACGCCCCCGAAGGATGGAAGAAGTTCTACACGTTCAGCCAGGAACGGCCGGTCGACTACGGCTCGTTCTGGCTGGTCATCACCCAGCGCACCGGCCGGTCCGTCGACGTGAGCACGGTGAACACGGCCTCGGTGCTGTTGATGATCGTGCTGTGTGCGGGAATCGCGGGGCTGGCGCTCACCGCCCGGCACCGGCCGCGCTTCGCGCAACTGGCGTTCCTGGTGGTGGCCGCGTTCATCCTGACGAACAAGGTCTACTCACCGCAGTACGTGCTCTGGCTGATCCCGCTGGCCGCGCTGGCCAGGCCACGCTGGCGGGACTTCCTGGTCTGGCAGGCCTGCGAGGTCGCGTACTTCCTGGGGATCTGGTCGTACCTCGCGTACACGACGAGTGGCGACAAGCACCAAGGGCTGCCGCAGGAGGGCTATCAGATCGCGGTCGTCCTGCACCTGGCGGGCACGCTCTACTTCTGTGCCGTGATCGTCAGGGACATCCTGAGGCCGGACCGGGACCCTGTGCGGAGCGACGGGTCCGACGATCCTTCGGGCGGGGTGCTCGACGGGGCACCGGACCGGGTGGCACTCCTGCGGGCGCACCCGGATCCGGCCCGGCACGCGGCGCACACGGTCGAAGGACCGCGGGTGGAGTGGGGCACCGCGCGCGGGGCGGCCTCCGGCTGAGGGAGGCCGGGGCTACCGGTCCACGAGGCGGTCGAACTGGGTGGTGGTGTGCCGCAGGTGGGCCACCAGCTCGTCGCCGACCTTCGGCTCCTGGGCGTCCGAAGGCACGAAGAGGATCGACACCTGCATGTGGGGCGGCTCGGCGAACCAGCGCTGCTTGCCCGCCCAGACGAACGGTGACAGGTTGCGGTTGACCGTGGCCAGCCCGGCACGCGCGACTCCCTTCGCGCGAGGCATCACCCCGTGCAGGGCCTTCGGTGCTTCCAGGCCGACACCGTGGGAGGTCCCCCCGGCGACGACCACCAGCCACCCGTCGGACGCGGCCTTCTGCTGGCGGTAGCCGAAACGGTCCCCCTTGACGACCGGTGTGACGTCGAGCACCGCACCGCGGTACTCCGTCGCCTCGTGGTCGCCCAGCCACAGCCGCGTGCCGATGCGGGCGCGGAAGCGGGTCTGCGGGAACTGCTGCCGCAGCCGCGCGAGTTCCTCGGCCCTCAGGTGGCTGACGAACATGGTGTGCAGCGGCAGCCGGGCGGCGCGCAGACGGTCCATCCAGGTGATGACTTCCTCGACCGCGTCCGAACCGTCCGTGCGGTCGAGCGGCAGGTGCAGCGCGAAACCCTCGAGGCGCACGTCCTCGATGGCCGCGTGCAGCCGGCCGAGCTCCTCCTCCTTCACACCGTGGCGCTTCATCGAGCTCATGCACTCGATGACCACGCGTGCGCCCACCAGGGCGTGCACACCGTCCACGGAGGAGACGGAGCGGATGACGCGGTCGGGGAGCGGTACGGGCTCCTCACCCCGGCGGAAGGGCGTGAGCACCAGCAGGTCGCCGCTGAACCAGTCCTTGATGCGCGCGGCCTCGTACGTGGTCCCGACGGCCAGCGTGTCGGTACCGAAGCGGATCGCCTCGTCGGCCAGCCGCTCGTGGCCGAAGCCGTATCCGTTGCCCTTGCAGACCGGCACGAGACCGGGGAACTGGTCCAGGACGGACTTCTGGTGCGCCCGCCAGCGCGCGGTGTCGACGTAGAGGGAGAGCGCCATGGCCGGCCCGGAACCTTTCTGGTGGCTGCGGTGTAAGTGAGGGAGAGGAGAGGAGCTGATGGACGGTGGTCGGGATGCGGTCAGCGGCGCGACATGTACATATCGAGCGCCTTGTGCAGCAGCTTGTTGAGGGGGAAGTCCCATTCACCGACGTACTCGACGGCTTCACCGCCGGTGCCCACCTTGAACTGGATCAGGCCGAAGAGGTGGTCGGTCTCGTCCAGCGAGTCGCTGATACCGCGCAGGTCGTAGACGGTCGCGCCCATCGCATACGAGTCGCGGAGCATCCGCCACTGCATGGCGTTGGAGGGACGGACCTCACGCCCGATGTTGTCCGAGGCGCCGTAGGAGTACCAGACGTGTCCGCCGACGACGAGCATCGTGGCGGCCGACAGGTTCACGCCGTTGTGGCGGGCGAAGTACAGCCGCATGCGGTTGGGGTCCTCGGAGTTGAGCACCGACCACATGCGCTGGAAGTACGAGAGCGGGCGCGGCCGGAAGTGGTCGCGCACGGCAGTGATCTCGTACAGACGCTGCCATTCCGCGAGATCCTCGTAGCCGCCCTGGACCACCTCGACACCGGCCTTGTCGGCCTTCTTGATGTTGCGCCGCCAGAGCTGGTTGAAGCCCTTCAGCACGTCCTCGAGGGAGCGGTTGGCCAGCGGTACCTGGAAGACGTAGCGGGGCTGTACGTCACCGAAGCCGGCGCCGCCGTCCTCGCCCTGCTGCCAGCCCATCTTCCGCAGGCGGTCGGAGACCTCGAAGGCACGCGGCTCGATGTGGCTGGCCTCGACGTCACGAAGCCGCTTCACATCGGGGTCCTGGATCCCCGACTTGATGGCGGCCGAGTTCCAGCGGCGGATGACGACGGGAGGGCCCATCTTCACCGAGAAGGCGCCCTGCTGCTTCAGGTGGGCGAGCATCGGCTGGAGCCACTCGTCCAGATTCGGGGCGTACCAGTTGATGACCGGTCCCTCGGGGAGGTAGGCCAGATAGCGCTTGATCTTGGGCAGCTGGCGGTAAAGCACCAGGCCGGCGCCGACCATCTCACCGTTCTTGTCGAACCATCCCAGGTTCTCCGAGCGCCATTCGGTTTTCACATCAGCCCACGCCGGGACCTGGCAGTGACTGGCCGAGGGCAGGCTCTGGATGTACGCCAGATGCTGTTCTCGGCTGATGGTCCTCAGGGTCAGGCTCATGCGGGGCGCTCCTCGGCAGGTGTGTCCCCATCGGTCAGGGGCTCCGGCTCTCGCGCCGAAGCCTACTGTGACCGAGGGGTGCCCGGTCTGGCCCGTCTGGACCGGACCGGGCGCCACCCGCACAGGACCGCTCGGCCGTGCACCGTTCGGGACGGCCGGCCGCGTCGGCCAGGGCTCTGCCGGTCAGGTGACGACGCCGCCGAAAAGGCCGCCGTGCGCCATGCCGAGGAAGAAGCCGAGGGCGGACGCGCCGAGCCCCATGATCAGACCGAACCGCTGCCAGGTGGTCCTGGAGATGTACTGCCCGTAAGCACCGGTCAGGATGCCGAGCAACCCGGCCCACGAGCTGATCAGGTGCAGGCCGTGGAACATCGCCGTCACGAACGCGAGGACACCGAGGACTCCGGTCACCGCCATCAGCGCTTCCTGGAGCGGGTGGGGTCTGCCGTCCGTGGCGAAGAGGGACCCGGTGGCCGGACGGGCATCGGCCGCAGGACGGTGAGCGGGCCGACGACCGACAGGCCGGACTGTCTGTGCCATGGAGCACCTCCTGGCGAGAAGGACGGCGCAATGTAGCGCCTCTCACACCGCATCTGTCTTGATTGTGCGCCCTGAACACCGGATTTCAACCGGAAGCCGGTCTGCGGGTAGTCTGTACGGTCTGCACCGGTGTCTGCCCTGAGTCAGCACTGCGGCTCCCCTCGACTCTCGAAGACGGGCGTTGTCAGTGGCGGCTGTTTTACTCGGGGACACTGTTGCTCACGCATCACGACCCTCCTGCCACGGAACGACCGTGGCCGCTGAGTCCAAAGGAGGTGGGTTCCACATGCGTCACTACGAAGTGATGGTCATCCTCGACCCCGATCTCGAGGAGCGAGCAGTCTCCCCGTTGATCGAGAACTTCCTCTCCGTCGTCCGTGAGGGCAACGGAAAGGTTGAGAAGGTCGACACCTGGGGCCGTCGTCGTCTCTCTTACGAGATCAAGAAGAAGCCTGAGGGCATCTACTCGGTCATCGACCTGCAGGCCGAGCCTGCGGTCGTCAAGGAGCTCGACCGACAGATGAACCTGAACGAGTCGGTCCTCCGGACCAAGGTCCTCCGTCCCGAGACCCACTGAGCATCTAGCTCAGCGGTCATCGGGTTCGAGTAGCAAGCAGCCAGAAGCAATCCCCGCCGAGAGGTTCACCCATGGCAGGCGAGACCGTCATCACGGTCGTCGGCAATCTCGTCGACGACCCCGAGCTGCGCTTCACCCCGTCCGGTGCGGCGGTCGCGAAGTTCCGTGTCGCGTCCACTCCCCGCATCTTCGACCGGCAGACCAATGAGTGGAAGGACGGCGAAGGCCTGTTCCTCACCTGCTCGGTCTGGCGTCAGGCGGCGGAGAACGTCGCGGAGTCGCTCCAGCGAGGCATGCGCGTTGTCGTGCAGGGCCGGCTGAAGCAGCGGTCGTACGAGGACCGTGAGGGCGTCAAGCGCACGGTCTACGAGCTGGATGTCGAGGAAGTCGGCCCCAGCTTGAAGAACGCCACGGCCAAGGTCACCAAGACCACGGGTCGCGGTGGCCAGGGCGGTGGCCAGCAGGGCGGCGGCAACTGGGGCGGCGGTCCCGGTGGCGGTGGCCAGCAGGGCGGTGGCGGTACTCCCGCCGACGACCCGTGGGCCACCAATGCCCCGGCCGGCGGCCAGCAGGGGGGCCAGCAGGGGGGCCAGCAGGGCGGCGGGGGTGGCTGGGGCGGAAGCTCCGGCGGTTCCGGCGGCGGCTACTCGGACGAGCCTCCCTTCTAAGGGCCGGCTCGTACCCAACTTCTTGATCACACAGGAGAAACACCATGGCGAAGCCGCCTGTGCGCAAGCCTAAGAAGAAGGTCTGCGCGTTCTGCAAGGACAAGACCCAGTACGTGGACTACAAGGACACGAACATGCTGCGGAAGTTCATTTCCGACCGCGGCAAGATCCGTGCCCGCCGCGTCACCGGCAACTGCACGCAGCACCAGCGTGACGTCGCCACGGCAGTCAAGAACAGCCGTGAGATGGCGCTGCTGCCCTACACGTCCACCGCGCGATAAGGGAAGGGTGACCGAATCATGAAGATCATCCTCACCCACGAGGTCACTGGCCTCGGTGCCGCCGGCGACGTCGTGGACGTCAAGGACGGGTACGCCCGCAACTACCTGGTTCCGCGTGGCTTTGCCATTCGCTGGACCAAGGGCGGCGAAAAGGACGTGGCGCAGATCCGCCGCGCCCGCAAGATCCACGAGATCGCGACGATCGAGCAGGCCAACGAGATCAAGGCCAAGCTCGAGGCCGTGAAGGTCCGTCTGGCTGTTCGCTCCGGCGACGCCGGTCGCCTCTTCGGTTCCGTCACCCCGGCTGACATCGCTTCGGCGATCAAGTCTGCCGGCGGTCCGGACGTCGACAAGCGCCGCGTCGAGCTCGGCTCGCCGATCAAGACGCTCGGTGGGCACCAGGTGTCTGTCCGCCTGCACCCCGAGGTTGCCGCGAAGCTCGGTATCGAGGTCGTTGCTGCCTAAGGGCACAGCTCGGCAGAGCTGAATTGAAGGGCCGCACCTCCGGGTGCGGCCCTTCTTCGTTTCCCGCGGAACCTGGCAGGACGATTGCACCGGGTCAGGCGCTGGGTTTCAGCGTGTGGCGCCGGTCACGATCCATCGGCCGGACCGCATGCGCAGCCACAGCGTCACCAATCGAATGGTCATCATCAGCGTCATCGCGGCCCAGAGGGCAGTGAGACCGCCTCCGAAGCTGGGGACGAGGAGAGCGACCGGGGCGAAGACGGTCAGGGTGACCACCATGGCCCAGGCGAGGTAACGGCCGTCTCCTGCCCCCATCAGTACTCCGTCGAGGACGAAGACCACACCGGAGACCGGCTGGGAGAGCGCTACGACCAGTAGCGCCGGGAGCAACGTGTCCTGGACGGAGGTGTCGGCCGTGAACAGCGGGACGAAAAGTGGTCTGGCGAGCACGATGATCACTCCGAGAACCACCCCGGACACGATGCCCCACTGGACCATCCGGCGGCACGCCTCACGGGCACCCTGGGGATCATCGGCCCCCAGGTAACGGCCGATGATGGCCTGTCCGGCGATGGCGATCGCGTCGAGCGCGAAGGCCGTGAGACTCCAGAGCGACAGGATGATCTGATGTGCGGCGATATCCGTATCGCCGAGCCGTGCGGCGACAGCGGTGGCGATCATCAGGACCGCGCGCAGCGAAAGGGTACGGACCAGCAGGGGCACCCCCGCCTGGGCGCTGGCCCGGATACCTGAGGCGTCGGGACGCAGTGACGCTCCGTGCCGGCGGGCCCCGCGGACCACGACGATCAGGTAGGCCAGCGCCATACCCATCTGGGCGATCACGGTCCCCCAGGCGGAGCCTGCGATCCCGAGTCCGGCACCGTAGACAAGTCCGACGTTGAGAACGCCGTTGGCCGCGAAGCCGCCGATGGCGACGTAGAGCGGCGTCCGGGTGTCCTGCAGTCCGCGCAGCACTCCCGTTGCTGCGAGCACTACGAGCATCGCGGGGATGCCGAGGCTGGAGATCCGCAGATATGTAGTGGCGTACGGGCTCGCGGTGTCGGACGTGCCGAAGATACCGATCAGCCACGGAGCAAGGGGGAGCGTGACGGCGACGACAGCGGCACCGATCAGCAGCGCGAGCCAGATGCCGTCCATTCCCTGGCGGATGGCGGACGCCAGATCGCCCGCACCGACCTGGCGGGCGACCGCGGCTGTGGTGGCGTAGGCGAGAAAGACGAAGACGCTCACCGCCGTCGTCAGAAGGGCCGCTGCGACGGCCAGGCCCGCAAGCTGCGGGGTGCCCAGGTGGCCGACGATGGCACTGTCGACCATGACGAAGAGCGGCTCGGCGACAAGTGCGCCGAAGGCCGGAACGGCAAGGGCGATGATCTCGCGGTCGTGCCGGCGGCGGGAGGGCGGCTGGGCTGCGGGCGCCTGGGTCATGAAGACCAATCTAATCTTCCACAGGTAAGAGATGCAAAGCGATAGCAGCACTTACTTTCTTCGGGTTCGCGGATCCGGCGGGAAGCCGCTTGCCGTGATCTTGAGCCGCAGGTGAAAGTTTTTCTCTCCCACAGCCGGTGGATGGAGAAGTAGCAGGTCAGAGGCTTCTTCGATAGGCGGATATGAGTTTGTCCACAGCGCTGTCCCCCGGTCCGTGCACAGGATCGGATGGGTTCTCCACAGCATCTGGTTCGTCGTCCACATGGCCTGTGGATAACCGGATTGGCTGACGGTGCGGAGCGGCCTACCGTGGTGCGGCGCCCGCACTCCGTTTTGGCTCGGAAGTCCGCAGAACTTGACGCGCCGGAACCGGAGTCGGGCGTCTTGTTTGTCGGTGCCGTGCCGTAAGAAGAGTGGCATGGCTAGGTCCGCGAAGCGGACGGGAGGAGGTGGCCCGGTGAGCATTCCCGAGCCTTTGGACGATCCCTGGGCCGACGTCGGTCCCAGCGACCGTCTGCCCGTCTCCCGTCAGCGCCGCGGAGAAGGCAAGGGGCGCGACGAGCAGCACGAGCGGGGGCGGGAGAGCAGCTGGGAAGGCGGATCGTCCGGCTTCGAGCGGGTGCCTCCGCAGGATCTCGACGCCGAGCAGTCCGTTCTCGGAGGCATGCTGCTGTCCAAGGACGCCATCGCGGACGTCGTGGAGATCATCAAGGGGCATGACTTCTACCGCCCGGCCCACGAGACCGTCTATACGGCGATCCTCGACCTCTACGCCAAGGGCGAGCCGGCCGACCCGATCACGGTGGCGGCCGAGCTGGTCAAGCGCGGCGAGATCACCAAGGTCGGCGGAGCCCCGTATCTCCACACGCTGGTCCAGTCCGTGCCTACGGCGGCCAACGCTTCGTACTACGCGGAGATCGTCCACGAGCGGGCGGTGCTCAGGCGTCTCGTGGAGGCCGGCACGAAGATCACCCAGATGGGATACGCGGCAGACGGTGACGTGGACGAGATCGTCAATTCGGCGCAGGCCGAGATCTACGCCGTCACGGAGCAGCGCACGAGCGAGGACTACCTGCCGCTCGGCGACATCATGGAGGGTGCTCTCGACGAGATCGAGGCCATCGGTTCCCGCAGCGGTGAGATGACCGGTGTACCGACCGGGTTCACGGACCTCGACGCCCTCACCAACGGGTTGCATCCCGGTCAGATGATCGTCATTGCGGCCCGGCCCGCCATGGGTAAGTCCACTCTCGCCCTGGACTTCGCCCGAGCCTGCTCGATCAAGAGCAATCTGCCGAGTGTGATCTTCTCCCTGGAAATGGGGCGCAACGAGATCGCGATGCGCCTGCTGTCGGCCGAAGCCCGGGTGGCCCTCCATCACATGCGTTCCGGCACCATGACCGACGAGGACTGGACACGGCTCGCCCGCCGGATGCCGGATGTGTCGGCCGCCCCGCTCTACATCGACGATTCGCCGAACCTCTCGATGATGGAGATCCGTGCGAAGTGCCGTCGTCTCAAACAACGCAACGACCTCAAGCTCGTGGTCATCGACTACCTGCAGCTGATGCAGTCCGGCGGAGCCAAAAGGGCGGAGAGCCGTCAGCAGGAGGTCTCGGACATGTCCCGGAACCTGAAGCTCCTCGCCAAGGAGCTGGAGCTTCCCGTCATCGCCCTGTCCCAGTTGAACCGTGGGCCCGAGCAGCGCACGGACAAGAAGCCCATGGTCTCCGACCTGCGTGAGTCCGGTTCCATCGAGCAGGACGCGGACATGGTGATCCTGCTGCATCGCGAGGACGCTTACGAGAAGGAGTCACCGCGCGCCGGCGAAGCGGACCTGATCGTGGCGAAGCACCGTAACGGCCCGACTGCGACGATCACCGTGGCGTTCCAGGGCCACTACTCCCGCTTCGTGGACATGGCCCAGACCTGACGCGGGTGGACCACCTCCCGTTTCCGCTGCCCCCTGCACACGTCATCCTTGGGCATGACCTCTTCCGAAGTTCTGCTCCCCGCTACCCGGCGCGCCCTGCTGCACCGCATCGCCACCGCCCAGTCCGAAGGCCGGGCCCCCTCCCTCGTCGCTGCGGTCCAGCGGGAGGGCCGTGTCGCCTGGAGCGGTGCACGCAGCTGTGTGGACGGTCATGAACCGGATGGTGATACACAGTTCAGGATCGGATCCCTCACCAAGACGTTCACCGCCGTGCTGGTGATGCGCCTGCGCGACGAGGGGCGGCTGGATCTGGATGATCCTCTGGAGAAGTACCTGCCGGGCACGGACGTCGGGCAGGTGACCGTATTCCAGCTGCTGGGCCACAGCGGAGGCCTGGGGGCCGAGACGCCCGCCCCCTGGTGGGAGAGGACACCCGGGAACTCGCGTCCGAAGCTGGCGGATGTGCTCGGTGAGAGGCCGTTGACCCAGGCCTCCGGCCATGGGCACCACTACTCGAACCCCGGTTACACGCTGCTCGGTTCGCTCGTCGAGAGGCTGCGCGGTGATTCCTGGGCCGAGGTGCTGCACCGCGAGATCCTGGAGCCTCTGGGGATGGACCGTACGACTCCGCAGGCGCGCGCGCCTCACGCGGGCGGCTGGGCCGTCCATCCCTGGGCCGACGTCATGCTGCCCGAGCCGGCTGAAGACCTCGGACTGATGGCACCGGCCGGCCAGCTCTGGTCGACCACCACCGATCTTCTCCGTTTCGCGGCCTTCCTGGCGCAGGGAGACGAACGGGTACTGAGCACGGCCTCCGTCGCGGAGATGCGCGCTCCCGCGGCTCCGCCCGAGGCGGGCGACTGGGCCGGCACCTACGGCCTCGGCCTCCAGGCCGTACGGCGGGGGAAACGCACCCTCCTCGGTCACTCGGGTTCGCTTCCCGGCTTCCTGGCCACGCTGTTGTTCAGTGTCGAGGACGACGTGGCAGCCGTGGTGCTCTCGAACGCCACCTCCGGCCCGCTGACCGGTACGGTCGCAGCGGACCTCGTGCAGATCGTCGCAGACGCAGAACCGAGGATTCCGGAGCCATGGCGCCCGCTTCCTGAGGTCGACCAGGATCTGCTGGCTTTGACCGGACCCTGGTACTGGGGAACGCAGGTCCACGCTGTGAAGCTGCTCGCGGACGGGGGGCTCGAGTTCCAGCCGTTGCGGGGCGCCGGTCGCGCGGCGCGGTTCCGGCGTCGCCCTGATGGGTCTTGGACGGGCCTCAACGGTTATTACGCGGGGGAGACGCTCCGGATCGTGCGTGCCGAAGACGGCACGGTCGATCATCTCGATCTGGGGTCGTTCGTCTTCACCCGGGAGCCGTACGACCGGAACGCGGCCATCCCCGGCGGCGTGGACGCCGGTGGCTGGCGAGGGCTCGCCCCCTGAAGAGGGGGCGGGGTTTCACGTGAAACCCCGCCCCCCGGGCCCCTCGGGCCGACCGGATCAGGCCGCCAGCTCACGTTCCAGAGGCGTACGGAAACGAGGGGTGATCCGGGTGCCGCCCACCCATGCCGACAACCTGGCCGCCTCTGCCTCGATGAGCTGTGAGGCCTCCCCGCCCACGTCGGAAAGGAGCCGCCACACCAGCTCGCCGTCTGCCCGCTGGGCCCAGCCGCCGACGATGCCGCCGTTCCACCACACTGTGGGCCCGATGTTGCCGGCGCGGTCGAAAAGGGCGGCACGGTGGCCTGTGGGCAAATGGAAACCACGGTCGGCCCAGCCCATGGCGCTCGGATCGAGACCGGGCAGCAGGGCCGCCCAGGGTTCCGGGGAAGGTTCGGCGAGGAGATCCCCGGGGGCGACCCAGCCGACGGCCCCGCTGTCGAGCAGGACCTCCTCCGCGCCGACGGCTACCAGAGCCGCACGCGTCTCACGGATCCCCCAGCCGGTCCACCACTTCAGGTCTTCTTCGGTTGCGGGGCCGTAGGAGTGCAGCCAGCGCCGGGCCACTTCCGTCCGGGCTTCGGCGGGATCCGAAGCGGGCCAGGGTTCGGAGGCCGTCCAGCGGAACTGGCTGGAGGTCCACGAACCGCGTGGCCGGTCCCGCCGGATGCGTCCGTCGGCCGCCAGTACCCGGATCACGCGAGAGGCGATTCCCTGCACCGCCTCCTGCCTCGTCCCCGGAAAGACCGTGATCTTCGTGCGCAGGGCGGGTAGTTCAGCCGAAAGTTCGTTCCCCGTGGCACGGTCACGGGCGGACAGAACGGCGAGCGTCTGCTGCTCGGTCTCGGCGAGCCACCGCTCGTCCAGGCCCTTGCCGTCCTCCCGCAGATGTTTGAGGAGTCCTTGTCGTTCCTTGGCCGCCACGGCCCGGGCGTTCGAGGCGTCGACGACAGGCGCGACGTCCATGGACATGGCGAACAACGTGTTGCGCATGGAGAGCAGCCGCACCAGAGAGACGTCCTCATAGAGTGCCTGCTCCACCGCTTGGACCCCGGGGGCGGCCAGCCGTGCGCAGACGGAGAGGTGGACCGTTGCGGGGTCGGTCGCGTGCAGGGCGACGAGGGCGTCGGCCACGGCGACGGCGGAGGTGGTCCGCGAGGAGGGGAGCAGCAGATGTCGTCGGCCGAGTCGGGCCCTGCGCTGTTCGTCGTCGAAGCGGTACACGTGATGTCTCCCGGGGCGCGGAGCTGCCTGGAACCGCACGGTTCAGGTTCAGAGGGTGAGCTTGAAACCCACATGGCTTGCGGCGAAGCCGAGACGCTCGTAGAAGCGATGGGCGTCCGTGCGGGTGGAGTCCGAGGTCAACTGCACCAACTGGCAGCCCTGACGTCTTGATTCGTCGACCGCCCACTGGATCAGCTGGGTGCCGAGGCCGCTGCCGCGCTCGTCCGCGTGGACGCGGACACCCTCGATGACGGAACGGGTCGCACCACGGCGGGACAACCCGGGAACGATGGTGAGCTGGAGGGTCCCCACAGCGCGGCCCTCGCGCACGGCCACGACCAGATGCTGATTCGGATCGTCGGCAAGCCGCCGGAACGCGAGGTGGTACGGGGCGAGGTCGTCCGGAGATTCACGCTGCGCCCCCAGCGGGTCGTCGGCGAGCATGGCCACGATTGCGGGGAGGTCGACGAGGGCTGCGGGACGTATGTCGAGATCGCTCATGATCGGCAGACTACGCATCCCCACCGGTTCAGGCGGGGACCTTCAGTGCCTCGACCGTCCGGACCAGGGGGGCGAGTTCCGGGTTTTCGGCAGCCTCGTCCAGAGCGGCGCGGAGCGCGGTGTCGTTGGTCGGCCTGGCCTCGCTCAGCAACGTGAGGCCTGCTTCTGTGACGTCGGTGTAGATGCCCCGCCGGTCCGTGTCGCACAGATACCGGGTGAGCAGCCCACGGTCCTCGAGCCGGGTGACCAGCCGGGTGGTGGCGCTCTGGCTCAGCACCACGGCGTCCGCGACCTGCTTCATCTGCAGATGCCCGCCCGTGCCGCTGTGCTGGCGACTCAGGACGTCGAGCAGGGAGAACTCACGTGCGCTGAGGCTGTGGCGGGACTGCAGGGCCCGTTCGATACGGGCCTCGATCTTCCCGTGGAGCAGTGAGAGGGCGCACCAGCTCTGTGCGAGGGACGTCAGTGCGGGATCTGTCGCTGTCATGTGTCTCTCCTCCGTACGGGAGCTGCTTGTTCTCCAGGATAGGACACACGCGCAATAGCCCGCGCTTGCAATTAATGGGCGTCTGCAATTATTGTGAGCGCCCGTAAGGCGCAGATGCAATCTTCGGAAAGGCGGATCCCATGCCGCTCGCGCTCCTCGCCCTGGCCATCGGGGCATTCGGTATCGGCACCACCGAGTTCGTGATCGTGGGATTGCTTCCCGATGTCGCGGCGGACTTTCGGGTCTCGATCCCGGCCGCAGGTTTCCTGGTGACGGGTTATGCCCTGGGCGTGGTTCTCGGCGCTCCGCTGATGACCGTCCTGGGGACCCGCGTGACCAGAAAACGGATGCTCATGGTCCTGATGGGGCTGTTCATCGTGGGGAACGTGGTCTCCGCTCTCGCCCCCGTCTTCGGCGTGATGCTCGCCGGGCGGGTGATCGCCTCACTCGCCCACGGAGCCTTCTTCGGCATCGGATCGGTCGTAGCCGCTGATCTGGTCGCGCCGGAGAAGAAAGCCGGAGCCATCGCCATGATGTTCACCGGGCTCACCGTCGCCAACGTCGTCGGAGTCCCGTTGGGGACCTACGTCGGTCAGGACTTCGGCTGGCGCGTGACGTTCTTCGTCGTCGCGGGACTCGGCGTCCTCGGGCTCCTCGGCGTGGCAGGGCTCGTGCCCGAGCAGTCGAAGCCCCAGTCGGTGCGGATCCGCCACGAGCTGGCAGCATTCCGCAATGTGCAGGTGCTGCTCGCCATGGCGATGACGGTCCTGGGCTTCGGTGGCGTTTTCGCTGCGATCACCTACATCACCCCGATGATGACGGAGACCACAGGCTTCGCGACGTCATCGGTCACCTGGCTGCTGGTCCTCTTCGGGCTCGGCATGGTCGGCGGAAATCTTCTCGGTGGCAAGTTCGCAGACCGCCACCTGATGCCGATGCTGTACGTGTCTCTCGGTGCGCTCGCCGTGGTCCTGGCCCTGTTCACACTGACCGCGCACAACAAGGTCGCTGCCGCGGTGACCATCGTCCTCATCGGAGCCCTTGGTTTCGCGACCGTGCCGCCGCTCCAGAAACGCGTCCTCGACCAGGCGGCCGGCGCTCCCACCCTGGCCTCGGCCGTCAACATCGGGGCCTTCAACCTCGGGAACGCGCTCTCGGCGTGGCTCGGCGGACTCGTCATCGCAGCCGGGTCCGGATACACCGCGCCCAACTGGGTCGGCGCCGTACTCGCCGCCTCGGCGCTCCTGCTGGCGGTGCTCTCCGGCTCTCTCGAACGCAAGGCGGTCACCGGTGGGAGTGCGGTTGCCGCACACTCTCTCGAACCCGCCGCAGACGCAGTCCCCGGCGAGTCGGTCCCCACGGCTTCAGCGCCGGTATCACGGTGATGAAAAGATACGTGGCTGTGCCACCGAGGGTGTGGGGGCCAGGTCGATGCCGGCCACTCCCCGGGCCGCGGCCTCGTTGATGCCCTGACGGGGCGAGGAGGCGGACGGCCCCGCAGTGCTAAGGATCAGCCAGAACTTCATCCAGACCCAGCGATGCCTGGCCGGATCCCATGGAGTGCCGGGCGTCAGCAGCGGACCGCTGAGAAGGGACAACAACGCGACCGGTACGACGAGCCGGTCCCCGAAGACCTTCATGGCACGGGTGGCGGCCTGAGCCATCGCGGTGTCATGGGTGAGGAACACGGCGAGTCCGAGAACCGGCAGCCCCACGGTGAGGTCCGGCCAGCTCGCAGACACCGTTACGCGGGCGGCGAGGAAGCTTCGGCGTACAGGACGCTTGAGTGGTTTCACGTGAAACACGGTGCCGAGCTCGGCCCCCGGGGTCGTCTGACAGCGGGAGTCTCCACGGCTGCTGTCCTCGCGTACGCGGTGTGCCCGGCCTGACCCGTCGAAATTCACCGGGCGCTGGGCATCAGCCCAGGTCGGGCGCGTGCATCGCACGTACGCCCTCGATGTTGGCGTCCAGATAGTGCCGCAGCGACAGGGGCACGAGGTGTACGGTCGCGATACCGACGCGGCTGAAGGGCACCCGGACGATTTCGTATTCCCCGCAGGGGTCGTCGATTTCGGGTCCATGCCGACGCGACAGGTCCATCGAAACCAGTCGGCAGACGAAGAAGTGCTGCACCTTCACGCCTTTGACGCCGCCGCCGACGATGTGTTCGACAGTGTCGACGAAGCAGGGCACGACATCGACGATCTTGGCGCCCAGCTCTTCGTCGACCTCCCGGTGCAGTGCGTCGACGACGGTTGCGTCCTCCGGCTCGACGCCCCCTCCCGGCGTGAGCCAGTACGGGTCGACTCCGGGTTTCGTGCGCTTGATCAGGATGAGGTCATCGACGTCGAGCAGGACGGCGCGTGCTGTGCGCTTGACCACGGGACGTTCGGTCATGGCAAGAGAGTGGCCCGGGGAGCCCCGTCTGAAACTCTTATCGGCCCACCGGTCACCAGTCCGCGGCAGCACGCACCAGCCACTCGTGCGCCCGCGCGATGTGGGGGAGACCGAGTGTGCCGGTCCTGGCGATGAGGAAGTACGTGCGCAGCGGTGGTACCGGAGGGTCGAGCAGTGCCACGAGTTCGCCTCGCTCCAGCGCGCTCTCGCAGAGATAGCGTGGGAGCACTGCGAGCCCGGCGCCCGCTGCCGTGCACTTCAGAACCGCACGGAGATCCGGCGCGATCACTGCGGCGGAAGCGGCCGGGCGGCGGTCGAAGACCGTCGCCCAGTAGCGGGAGACCAGGGGAAGACTCTCATGCACCTCGACCACCGGCAGCTGCTCCAGCAGCACGGAACCCTCGTGCCGCAGCGCCCCGGGCCCCAGCCGCCCGGCCCAGCGCGGCGCGGCGACCAGGACGTGTTCCTCGTCGCAGAGGGGGGTCGATGTCAGCAGTCCCCCGCGTGGGCGGACAGTGGCGATCGCCAGGTCATGATGTCCGGCGGCCAGTCCGTCCAGCGTGTCCTCGGCGTTCGAGACGAAGGTGCTGCGCAGCGCGAGCCCCTGGGAGATCAGCGGGGTGAGGGCGGGCAAGGCTCGCGCGGAGGTGAATTCGGGGGGCCCTGCCAGGTGCAGTGTCCTCACTCCCGGGCCCTCGTCGAGCCCTACCTCGACGATGTCGACCAGTGCGTCCAGGTGAGGGGCGGCCCGGTGGGCGAGTTCGTCGCCGACGGTGGTCGGGGTCACCCCCCGGGCCCTGCGCAGGAAGAGCGGGCGGCCCAGCTGCCGCTCCAGAGTGCGTATCTGTGACGTCACGGCCGGCTGGGAGAGGCCTAGCAGGGCGGCGGCCCGGGTGAAGGATCCGGCCCGGTGCACCGTGACGAACGTGCGCAGCAGGGCCAGGTCCATGGTCCGCACTCCCCCCACCTTCGCGACGCTGCGCAGGCCCGCACCGTCGGTTCACGACCGTCCCAGCCATAAATATGTCGATAGGCCTCTGTCGCTACTGTGATTGGACACTGACGCAGAGTCAACTAGCCTTGTCCAGACGGTTCACGGCGCAGGAACCGGGGCGGTCCGAGTCGCGAGGGGGGAGACTCGGACCGCTCGTCCCGAGCAGGTCCGGTCCGGTGGGCGGGGACGCCCGTCCCGGACCGGACCTGCCAGGACCGTGGAAGTGGGAGCATTCAGCGCACGGACTCGTCCAGGGCCCGCGCCACGTCCGCCAGCAGGTCCTCGGGGTCCTCGGCGCCGACCGAGAAGCGGATGAAGCCCTCCGGCACCGCGTCACCACCCCAGCGCGCCCGGCGCTCGGCGGTGGAACGAAGACCGCCGAAGCTCGTCGCGTCATCGACCAGGCGCAGCCCGGCAAGGAAGCGCTCCGCGGTGCTCTCGTCCGCCAGCACGAACGAGACCACGGAACCGAAGCGCCGCATCTGCCGGACCGCGGTCGGGTGCGAAGCATCCCCGGGCAGTCCCGGGTACCGCAGCCCCGTCACGTCCGTGCGCTCGGCCAAGGCCTCGGCGAGCGCGAGCGCGGTCGTGCACTGGCGGTCGACCCGCAGCTGCAGTGTGGCCAACGAGCGGTGGGCGAGCCAGGCCTCCATGGGGCCGGGAATGGCACCGACCACCTTGCGCCAGCGCCGCACGCCGGCCGAGAGCTGCGGGTCGAGGCAGCTCACATGGCCGAGCAGGATGTCCCCGTGCCCCGTCATGCCCTTGGTGTCGCTGGCAACCGAGAAGTCCGCCCCCAGCTCGAGGGGCCGCTGGCCGAGGGGGGTGGCAAGGGTGTTGTCGACCGCGACCAGAACTCCCGCGGCGTGCGCCGCCTCGACGAGCCGGCGCACGTCGCAGACGTCGAGCCCGGGGTTGGAGGGAGTCTCGATCCAGAGCAGCTTCGCTCCGTCGAGGAGCTCCAGCTGGGCGTCGCCGCCGGTGGGCGCGGTTCGCACCTCGACGCCGTACGCCTCCAGTTGCTCCCGTACCAGGGGGAGCGCCTGATAGCCGTCGTCGGGCAGGACCACGGCGTCACCGGTGCGTGCCTGGGACAGCAGCACTGCCGAGACGGCGGCCATCCCGGAGGCGAACACCGTGGTCTCCACCTGCTCCCCCGGCGCCTCGAGCTCCCCGATGGCACGCTCCAGGTGGGTCCAGGTCGGGTTCGTCTCCCGGCCGTAGGTATAGGGGCCGACGGGCTCACCGGACAGATGGAAGTGTGCGGCGAAGACCGGACCGGGAAGTGTGGGCTCGTACTGCTCCGGTTCCGGCAGACCCGCCCGTACGGCTCGTGTTCCGTCGCCTGTGGTGCTCATGCTCGTTCCTCGTCTCTCCCCGGTGCTCACCGGTCCGCTCCGCACTGTGTCATCAGGGAGCGGTTCAGTCCTCGTCGGGAAGCACCACATTGAGTGCCCAGGACACGACCGAGATGATCAGACCGCCCAGGACAGCGGTCCAGAAGCCGTCGACGTGGAAACTCACGTCGATGAGTCCGGCCAGCCACGAGGTCAGCATCAGCATCAGGGCGTTGACCACAAGCGTGATCAGCCCGAGCGTGAGGACGAACAGAGGCAGGGTGAGCAGTTTCACCACCGGCTTGACGACGAAGTTCACCACGCCGAACAGCAAGGCCACCACGATCAGTGTGAGTACCTTGCGCCCGGTGCTGTCACCGGTCAGCGTGATGTCCTGGAGCAGCCAGATGGCCACGGCCAGCGCACCCGCGTTGGCGATCGTCTTGACTACGAAATTCTTCATGTGTCTGATCGTGGCAGACACATGACCGGTGGCGGACACCGGCGGACGGACAGCACGGGTACGAGGGGCGGACGGACGATGAAGGCATTCAGACTGGACGAGCTGGAGGCGGAGCGTGCTGCCAACGACGGTGCTTACCTGCAGTTCATCCGGGAACGCAACATGTCCGTCGGCCTGTACGCCCTGGACGCCGGCGCGCTCGACCCTCAGCAGCCGCACAAGCAGGACGAGGTGTACTTCGTCGTCAGCGGCCGCGCCTCGATCACGGTCGGTATGGAGACCACACAGGTGGGACGGGGAAGCGTCGTGTACGTACCGGCGGGAACCGCCCACAAGTTCCACCACATCACCGAGGACCTCCGGGTGATGGTGGTCTTCTCGCCGCCGGAGAGCTGAGCGGACCCGCAGGAACCTTCCGCTGTCGAGCTCCTGTGCCCGGGGTTCCCTAGGGGATCACTCAGGGGACTTCAAGGGCTTCCGGGCACCCGCCGGACACCCCCGCGCCTCTAGCATCGAGGCAGGAACTCACAGAGACGAGGTAACGGAGATGGCGGTGCGGGAGATTTTCGCGGGGATGCCCTGGTGGGTGAAGTGGGTCGCGGTTCCTCTCGTCGCGATCGTCGTGTTCGGGGGCCTGATCGCCAGCGTGGTCGGGTTCGTCATCGGGCTGCTGTTCAAGGTTCTGGTATTCGTCGTCCTCGTGGGCGGGCTGATCTTCGTCGTGCGGAAGTTCATGTCCTCGTCCGAGCGCAGCGACTGGTAGGGCAGCGGACGGACGCCCGGTTGTGCGGAATGCGGGGGCCGCGCGCCGGGCCGGGGCTCGTGGATTAGCCCAGCTGGGCTAAGTCCAGGACGAAACCCCACTCGTGACTGTACGTGCCGATACAGTGACGTACCGCTGCCGCCGGCTGGGAAAGACGGGTCGTCGCCATTCTGCCCAGTGGTTTGTGCGACCGCCCGGTCTTTGGACCCCAGGCTCGCGGCGGGCCCGTGGGGGTGGCCCCCTCGGGAGGGCTGACAGCCCGTCACCATGCCTGGGGGTGACCTGTGACCACGGCATCGAGTACCGCAGTCCCGACGTTGATCGGTTCGGTTCAGCGGGCGTTGAGACTTATGGAGGCTGTGGGGACCCATCGGGACGGGGCGCCGGCGAAACAGCTCGCCAGGGAGGCCGGGCTCCCCCTCCCCACCGCCTATCACCTGCTGCGCACCCTGACTCACGAGGGATACCTGCGCAGGGAGAACGGCGTCTTCCTGTTCGGGGCGGCTGCCGAGCGGCTGGGCGGAGGCCCCGCGACTCCGCGTCCCGGAGTGATCGTCGAGTCGCTTGCCCACTGGGCGGACGTCATCGGCGCGCCTGTGTACTGCGCCCTGTACAAGGAGGGCGAGATCGAGATGGTCGCCGTGGCCGAGACTCCCGCCGTTCCCGCGGTGCGCGAGTGGGCCTCGTTCCGTGAGACCGGCCACGCCCATGCCCTGGGGCAGTGCCTCCTCGGGCAACTCGACGAGCGGGCGCGTGAGGAGCATCTGGACCGGCACCCCGTCCGTCCCCTGACGCGTTACTCCGTAAGGGATCGTCAGGCGTTCCTGCGCCGGCTGAGATCGATGAAACGTACGGAACCCGTCATTGAACGGCAGGAGTACGCGATGGGGACGGTCTGCGCGGCTATCCCGATCACCGTCGGTTCCGCCGTTGCGGCCATGGCTGTTTCTCTCCCCCTGCACCAAGAAGAACGGTTGCTCCCCGCGATCGAACAACTACGCTGCGAAGTGACCACCCTCTTGCGCTCGTTCGTGTTCTCTATCAGTATCTGAAAAATCACTCCTTGTGATCTGCTATCGCGTGCACCACGATGGCGTCAATAGGGCCACGGGGGATCATTCCTGGCCAGATTCATCTACTGCGGGGTTGGACGATGCGCGAGTCGGTTCAAGCAGAGGTCATGATGAGCTTCCTCGTCTCCGAGGAGCTTTCCTTCCGTATTCCGGTGGAGCTCCGGTATGAGGTCAGCGATCCGTATGCGATCCGGATGACCTTCCACCTGCCAGGTGACGCCCCCGTCACCTGGGCATTCGGCCGTGAGCTGCTGCTCGACGGCCTCAACAGCCCCAGTGGTGACG
The DNA here is from genome assembly GCF_043088245.1 of Streptomyces sp. NPDC014623. Classification (NCBI taxonomy): domain Bacteria; kingdom Bacillati; phylum Actinomycetota; class Actinomycetes; order Kitasatosporales; family Streptomycetaceae; genus Streptomyces; species Streptomyces sp. NPDC014623. The sequence goes on from NZ_JBIBZU010000009.1 coordinate 65,006, forward strand.
GCGATGTGCACATCGCCCCGACCGAACCCGAAGGGCTGTCGGACGTACACATCCGCCTTCAGGTCGGCGCGGACCGTGCGCTCTTCAGAGCCGGTACTGCGCCTCTTGTGGCTTTTCTCGACCGGACGGACAAGCTGGTGCCATTGGGGCAGGAGCACACGCTGGGTGACTTCGACGGCAATCTGGAAGAAGCGCTGGGCCGCATCCTCGCCAAGGAACAGAACGCCGGCTGAACGGGACGCTCCGGCTGAAACACCGCACGCCCGCGGCCCATGCCCATGCGTGCGGTGTCGCGGTTCACGCCTTGCGGCGTCGACCCTTTCCGGTCCGTGCGGGTGCCGGAGCTCCGGCTTCCGCGCCGAGCCCCGTGCGGTCCGCGGAGACCACCAGAGCCGCGAGCACCGTCGTCACCGGTACCGAGGCGACCAGCCCGATCGATCCGATCAGTGTACGAACGATCTCCTCCGCGACCAGCTCGCTGTTGGCCACCGTGCCCACACCGCTCTGCGCGATGGAGAAGAGCAGCAGCAGAGGAAGCGCCGCACCCGCGTACGCGAGCACGAGCGTATTGACGACCGAGGCGATGTGGTCGCGCCCGATCCGGATGCCTGCCCGGTAGAGCCGGCGCACACCCATGGTCGGGTCGGCCTGATGGAGCTCCCAGACCGCCGACGTCTGGGTCACGGTCACGTCGTCGAGCACGCCGAGAGATCCGATGATCACACCGGCCAGCAGCAGGCCGCTCATGTCGATACCCGGATACAGCCCGTGGATGAGGCCGGTGTTGTCATCCGTGTTGCCGGACAGGCTGGCCCAGCCGATGAAGAGTGAGCCGAGCAACCCGATCAACAGCAGGGAGATGAGGGTGCCGACGACGGCGACGGAGGTACGGGCCGTCAGCCCGTGGCAGGTGTAGAGGGCGATCAGCATGATGGCGCTGGCCCCGATCACCGCGACGACCAGAGGGTTCGAGCCCTGCAGGATCGCGGGCAGGATGAACAGGGTCAGCACGGCGAAGGAGACGGCGAGAGCGATCAGTGCCATCAGTCCACGCAGTCTGCCCACCACGACCACCACGAGGGCGAAGATCCCGGCGAGCAGCGCCATCGGGAACGAGCGGTCCACATCGGTCACCGAGTACTGCAGGTCCCGGGGCGCGTCGGGGGCGTACGCGACGACCACCCCCTGGCCCTGGCGCAGTTGCCGCGGCGCATCGGGCTGGACGACCTCGACGAACGTACGGCCCTTGTCCTTACCGGTCGTCACCTCGACCGTGGCCTTCTTGCACTGGCCTGTCCGCTCGTTGACCGCCTCCCGTCCCGAGGGCGTGGAGGTGTCTCCGGTCGGCGGTACCTGCGAGGCGTTGACGTCCGCGCAGTCGACCGGCACGACTTTCGTCACCCGCCCGTCCTGGGTCTGCCGGTCGAAACCGACACCTGTGCGCTCATGGGCGGGGGCACCGCCGGGCCAGAGCGCCACGAGGCCGACCAGGACCGCTGTGGCGAAGGGGATCACCACGGCCGCGATGACCTTGCGCAGATGTTTGGACACGGGCGCGGCAGGACCGTGGCTGTGGGAGTGGCCGTGTGCGTGACCCTGCGTGTTGTCTGATGCGGGGTCATGGGGTTCAGGGGCGCTTCCGGAGGACGTCACACGGCGATCATCCCAAGAAGTGGGGTGGCCCTCTGGCCAGCACGCCCGAAGGGAGGCTAGCGTGGAGGCGCATTTGTACACGCGGGAGCTCGGAGCACCGGGCTGAGAGGGCGCTGACCTCCGTATACCGAGTACGGGACACGCTGCGCCGACCGCCGAACCTGTTACCGGGTAATGCCGGCGTAGGGAGTAGGTCTCATGACCACAGCGGACGCACGCACGCCTGCCTCGACGGGGAACGCGCAGAAGGCGCGGCTCTCGGCGAGCGCAGTGACCACGGCGGACACCGACAGCGCGGGGAACGACGGGGCCGGGAAGTCCATCGGCTGGCACAAGGGGTACGTCCAGGGCTCACGCCCGGATCTCCGGGTGCCGGTTCGTCAGGTGCACCTCACCAACGGCAAGGACGTGACGCTCTATGACACGTCCGGCCCGTACACCGATCCCACCATCGACACCGATGTGCGCCGGGGCCTCGCCCCGCTCCGGGAAAACTGGATCATCGCCCGCGGGGACACCGAGGAGTACACGGGTCGTCCCGCGCGGCCCGAGGACGACGGGCTCAAGCACACTTCGCCGCGCGGAGGCCTGCGCAATCTCGACGCGGTCTTCCCGGGACGCCCGCGGCAGCCCCGCCGCAGCCGTGACGGCCGGCCTGTCACACAGCTCGCGTACGCCCGCCGGGGCGAGATCACCCCGGAGATGGAGTACGTCGCGATCCGGGAGAACGTCGAACCCGAGGTCGTGCGCGAGGAGATCGCGGCGGGCAGGGCGGTGCTGCCGGCCAACGTCAATCACCCGGAGATCGAGCCGATGATCATCGGCAAGCGTTTCCTGGTGAAGGTGAACGCCAACATCGGCAACTCCGCCGTGACCTCCTCCATAGAGGAGGAGGTGGACAAGATGACCTGGGCCACCAAATGGGGCGCCGACACGGTCATGGACCTCTCCACCGGCCGCAACATCCACACCACCCGTGAGTGGGTCCTGCGCAACTCCCCCGTCCCGATCGGCACCGTTCCCCTCTACCAGGCGCTCGAGAAGGTCGACGGCCGGGCCGAGGCGCTGACGTGGGAGATCTACAGGGACACGGTCATCGAGCAGGCGGAGCAGGGCGTCGACTACATGACGGTGCACGCCGGTGTCCGGCTGCCGTACGTCCCGCTGACGGCGCGTCGCAAGACCGGAATCGTCTCGCGCGGCGGGTCCATCATGGCGGCCTGGTGCCTGGCGCACCACAAGGAGTCGTTCCTGTACGAGCACTTCGAGGAACTCTGCGAGATCTTCGCGGCCTACGACGTGACGTACTCGCTCGGCGACGGGCTGCGCCCCGGTTCCATCGCCGACGCCAATGACGAGGCACAGTTCGCCGAACTCCGCACGCTCGGTGAGCTCAACACGGTCGCCAAGCGGTTCGGTGTCCAGACGATGATCGAGGGCCCGGGCCATGTCCCGATGCACAAGATCAAGGAGAACATCGATCTCCAGCAGGAGATCTGCGAGGAGGCGCCGTTCTACACGCTGGGCCCCCTCACCACCGATGTCGCCCCCGCGTACGACCACATCACCTCGGGCATCGGTGCGGCGATGATCGCCTGGTGGGGAACGGCGATGCTCTGTTACGTCACCCCCAAGGAGCACCTGGGGCTGCCGAACCGCGACGACGTGAAGACCGGCGTCATCACGTACAAGATCGCCGCTCATGCGGCGGACCTCGCCAAGGGGCACCCAGGGGCTCAGGAGTGGGACGACGCCCTGTCGGACGCCCGGTTCGAATTCCGCTGGGAGGACCAGTTCAATCTGGCACTCGACCCGGACACCGCGCGGGAGTTCCACGACGAGACGCTGCCGGCCGAGCCCGCGAAGACGGCGCATTTCTGCTCGATGTGCGGACCCAAGTTCTGCTCGATGAAGATCTCCCACGACATCCGGCGGGAGCACGGGGGCACCCAGGCCGAAATCGACGCGGGCATGGCCGAGAAGTCCAAGGAGTTCGCAGCGGCGGGCAACAGGGTCTATCTGCCGATCGCCGACTGACCGGCTGACCGGCCGATGAGCCGGTTGCACCGCAACGTCACGGCGTCGTCCCGGTCGCTGTCGGCCGGGATGACGCTGTTCGCCCTCCTGCTGGTCTTCCCGCGCACCGCGGGCGCGCGTGAGGTGTAACGAGCACGACCTGAACCCGGGGCCGGCTCCGCAGGGTGTCTGAACTCCCCCCGGAGCCACCGGGGGAGGCCGGGCCGGCTGGTCACCGCTCCGGCCTCCGTCGTACCGGGCGCAGGGCGTCAGCTGTTCCGGCCCGGGCCTGGCCCGCCCGGGCCTGATCACTCCGGCTGATGCTCGGGACCGCCGAAGTCCGGGCTGGTGAAGTCGGGACTGGTGAAGGTCGGGCGCGGACCCGCCGAGGAGCCGTTCTCCGGCCCGGAGAAGTCCGGTCTGCTGTAGCCGATCTTCGGGATCCGGCCGGCCGGACGGTGCGGCGTCCGCGGAGCGGTGCCGGCGGCCGGGTCGGCCAGCGCGTCCCGCAGGAAGGGCAGGAGGCCGCGCTCCAGCAGTGCGTGGCGCCAGGCTTCCCGGGCGCGTGCCACGTCCTCCGGCAGTTCCTCCTCCTCGTCCATGGCGGGCAGCGCGGTGGCGCCGTTGCGCAGGGCGGTGACGAGGAGTCCCACCGCGGCGACGAGGATGGCCGCAGCGGCGACGGCCGCGAAGAACCAGCCCGCGGCGACCATGGTCCCCGCGAAGGCCGGAGCAGGGTCGAGCGCCTTCAGGGGGTAGCCGATCAGCAGGAATATCAGAGCGGCCGTAGCCGCGAGGACGGGCGCCAGTACGGTGATCACCGCCAGGGTGCCGGCACCCGTTTCGTCGCTCTCGGGACCGAAGGCGGACGTGTGCGCATCCAGGTCGCCCGGTCCGCGCAGCTCTTCGCGGGCCTTCACGTAGTGGTCGTACTCGGTCGCGGCCGCCGCGGTGATCAGAGGCGTGGCGTCGAGCGCCATCGTCCGCAGCTGTTCCGCGTTGAGGCGGTCACCGACTCCGTCCAGATCCGGTCGTTCGTGAGCATGACGCAGTGCGTCGGCAAGGATCCGCTCGTACTCGGGGCGGTCCTCGGCCAGCAGGTGCGGAGCGCTTTTCATGTGCATCCCCCGATGCTCCGTAGGGCCTGATCGACCGCGTGGCCGGGCGATCGGGCGGAAACGGAGGAGAGCCTGCTACTGATACGCCGATGGTAGAGCGCCTACGGCACGGCGTGACAGGGGGTTTCCGGAAATAGACGCAGCCGTCGGCGGTGCCGGGCCGCGGTATGTCTTCCCCGGTGACCGTCAGTCGTGCAGGGGGAGTTGGACGACCAACAGCTTTCCGGCCATCGTCACACCGCCGTCCATGGCGATGGCGAGTCCTTCCGCGTAGACGTGGGGGCCGTCCACCACGGGCCGCGCCATGTCCTCGCCCTCCTCCGGCCCGACCTCTCCCAGCAGGTACGGAATGGGGCTGTGGCCGTGGACGACACGCTGCCCGCCGTACGTCGACATCAGTTCGCGGACGGCCTGTGCACCTCCCTCGTCGCGGAAGGCGAACCGCTTGGTGAGTTTGCGGAAGAGGTCCCAGCACTCGTCGGCGTCGTTCCGCGTGAGAATGGCGTGCACCGTGTCGTTGACGTCCTCGATGGTGGATCCGTAGTCGAGGTAGGCCGTCGTGTCGGAGTGCATCAGCAGGTGCCCGTCCTCCTCGACGACCGCGTCGAGCCGGGCCATCCACTGGAGGTGGACGTCCTGGAGCCGTTCCATGTCCGTCTTCTGGCCGCCGTTGAGCAGCCAGGCGGCCTGGAAGGTCGCGGTTCCGGCGCCGGAGTTCACCGGGGTGTCACCGAACCTCTTCGCGCCGAGCAGCAACAGTTCGTGGTTGCCCATGAGGGCCTTGCAGTAGCCGCCGGCCGCCGCGGCCTCCGCCGAGAGGCGCATCACGAGATCGATGACGCCGATGCCGTCCGGGCCCCGGTCGGTGAAGTCGCCGAGGAACCAGAGCCTGGCGTTGCCGGCGGACCACTGTCCGTCGGCGTCGACGAGTCCCTGCTCACGCAGGGCGGCCAGCAGCTCGTCCAGGTAACCGTGGACGTCTCCGACGACGTACAGCGGCCCGCGGCCGGATTCGTCGGCGGGCCGGGCCTCGGGGACGGTCTGCACCTGGACGGTGTCGCCGCGGTTGATCACGGGAAGATCGCGCTCGGTGGGGGTGTACCCCTCCGGCGGCTCGTCACCCACCGCGACGTTGCCGGGGTGCGGCAAGGGCGGAGGCATCGGTACCTGCGCATACGGCGGTACGCGGAAGTCGCGCAACGTCGCTGTCCGCACCACGGGTTCCTGACCGGCCCCCTGAGTCATCGACCCCTCCACCACCGTCGCGCCTCCGTACACCTGACGGGCCCTGCCTGGTAGAGGTGGTCCGCGGTGTCGTGCGCCCATCATAGGAATGCGGATCGTGCTGTGTGACGCACCAGGGGTGGTGAATCCGTGCGCGCACCTGGTTCATCGGCCGTTTGGTCCGGATTGACCTGATCAGTCCCTGGCGGGTGACCGCGGAGCGCTGACCGTGGTGCGCGGCGGACGCCGCTGGGAGGACGTCCGGACGATGAGCTCCGTCGGTATCACCTGCTCCACAGGGCCGTCGTGTTCCACCCCTTCGATGGCGTCGATGAGGAGCTGGACGACCGCCGTGCCGATTCTCCGGGGCTTCAGCGAGAGCGTGGTGATGGGGGGTTCGGTCGACGCGTACACGGCGGATTCGCTGCAGCAGACCAGCAGGAGGTCCTCAGGGACCCGCAGGCCGTAGCGGCGCGCGGCGGCGAGCAGATCGGTGCCGTTGGGGTCGAAGAGCCCGTAGACGGCGTCAGGGCGGTCCGGGCGGGCGAGGAGGCGGTCCGCGGCGACCGCCCCCGCGCGGGGGTCGTGAGCCGGATAGGACTCGTAGACCGGATCCTGGCCCACCCGCTCGCACCAGTGGAGGTAGGCGGTGGTGGAGAGGCGGGTGTACGTGTCGGTGGTGGTGCCGGTCAGCAGCCCGATGCGGCGGGCTCCCGCGGCCGCGAGGTGGTCCAGGAGGTCGAGGACGGCCGCCCGGTGATCGTTGTCGACCCACGCGGTGACCGGGAGCGTGCCCGCCGGCCGCCCGTCGGAGACGACGGGAAGGCCCTGGCGCACGAGTTCGGTGACCACCGGGTCCTGGTCGGAGGGGTCGATGACGACCGTCCCGTCGAGTGCGACGTTGGACCAGACGTCGTGACGTGAGGTGGCGGGAAGGATCACGAGGGCGTAGCCACGGGCTAACGCAGCCGATGTGGCGGCTCTCGCCATCTCCGCGAAGTAGGCGAATTCGGTGAAGGTGAAAGGTTCATCCCCGTACGTGGTCACGGTCAGGCCGATGAGTCCCGACTTGCCGGTACGGAGGGTTCGGGCCGCCGCGGACGGGCGGTAGCCCAGCCGTTCGGCGACCTCGCGGACGTGGCGGCGGGTGGCGTCCGGAAGCCTGCCCTTGCCGTTGAGGGCGTCGGACACGGTCGTGATGGAGACCCCGGCCGCTGCGGCTACGTCCCGGATCCCCGCCCGTCCCTGCCGGCCGCTGCGCCGGGGCGTTTCTGTCCGGCTCACCTGGTGCTTCCCTGCTGCTGTCATGGCGAGCCGATAGTAGGGCTCCGATGCCGGGTCGGGCCGGTCGCATATGCATACGTTGACAGGCACGTTTCTGCATGATCAAAAAGGCATAGATGCCTTGCTAAGCAAGGTTGTTGAGGGCATCAGGGGCGATGTGTCATGTGTCGGCGCACATGGACCTACTGAATGCTCCATGTCTCGAAGAGGTCTCAACTCACCTGTTCGAGGGATGCGCGCCACGGAGCGAGCGACCGGCGTGCGCCGGGATACGCGGCGCTCCCCTCCCGAAGCCGGCCGGAGCCGCACGGGACAGGTGTTTCCCGTGGGGGAGGACGATTTCGGATCCGGGCCGTTCGCACGGATGCCCAATCCTCATAGGGTGAGCAGTATTGATGTGAACGGATGGTCGAGGAGGACCTGCGGTGAGCGAGACGAGCCCCAAGCTGCGCGCCGAGCTGGACGGCGTCCCTGCGTATGTGCCGGGCAAGCCGGCGTCCGCGGAGGGGCCGGTTGCCTTCAAGCTCTCCTCCAACGAGAACCCGTATCCCCCGCTGCCGGGAGTCATGGAGTCGGTGCTCGCCGCGGCAGCCGCCTTCAACCGCTATCCCGACATGGCGTGCACCGGTCTGATGAACGAGCTTGCCGACCGGTTCGCCGTGCCGGTCTCGCACCTGGCCACCGGTACGGGGTCGGTCGGTGTCGCACAGCAGCTGCTCCAGGTGACCTCGGGCCCCGGTGACGAGGTCATCTACGCCTGGCGCTCGTTCGAGGCGTATCCGATCATCACGCAGATCAGCGGCGCCACGTCCGTCAAGGTGCCGCTGACCGGCGGGGAGGTGCACGATCTCGACGCCATGGCCGGCGCGGTCACCGACCGTACGCGGATGATCTTCGTCTGCAATCCGAACAACCCGACCGGCACGGTGGTGCGCCGGGCGGAGCTGGAGCGGTTCCTGGACCGTGTCCCTGACGATGTCCTCGTGGTGCTCGACGAGGCGTACAGGGAGTTCATCCGGGACGCCGACGTGCCCGACGGCATCGAGATCTACCGGGACCGGACCAACGTCGCGGTCCTCCGGACCTTCTCCAAGGCGTACGGCCTCGCGGGTCTGCGCGTCGGATTCGCCGTGGCGCACGAGCCCGTGGCGGCGGCGCTGCGCAAGACGGCCGTCCCCTTCGGCGTCAGCCAGGTCGCCCAGGACGCCGCGGTCGCCTCGCTGCGTGCCGAGGACGAGCTGCTGGGGCGGGTCGGGTCGCTCGTCTGCGAGCGTGCGCGGGTGTACGAGGAGCTCGTGCGGCAGGGCTGGACCGTACCGGAGTCCCAGGCGAACTTCGTCTGGCTGCGGCTCGGGGACCGCACGCTCGAATTCGCCGGGATCTGCGAGCGGGCGGGTGTGGTCGTGCGGCCGTTCGCCGGTGAGGGCGTGCGGGTCACGATCGGGGAGACCGAGGCCAATGACGTGTTCCTGAAGGTGGCGGAGTCCTTCCGTCGGGGACGATAGCGCTGCCTGATCACTCCCGGTGGCCCCCGACCTCGATGACGAGGCCGGGGGCCACCGGTCTTTCCGTGCCCGGCGCCGCCGCCCGCACCTCCGGCGACCTGTCCGGTTTCGGCTGGCTCAGGGTGGGTCGGCCGGAAAGGACCCCCCGCTCGACGCCTTCGAAGACATGTGCGCCATAATGCTTGTGAATGTGAACGCGTTCACAAGCGTGCCCCGCTTTCTCCCTTGATCGGGTGGATTGACCGGGGGTCCGCGGCTGTGATCACGGCGACGTAAGGAGAAGAGTCGTGGACCTGGCTCTGGCACCGGAGACCCTGGCGCGGTGGCAGTTCGGCATCACCACCGTCTACCACTTCCTGTTCGTCCCCCTGACGATCTCGCTCGCCGCGCTCACCGCCGGCCTGCAGACCGCCTGGGTGCGCACGGACGACGAGAAGTACCTCAGGGCGACCAAGTTCTGGGGAAAGCTGTTCCTGATCAACATCGCCATGGGCGTGGTCACCGGCATCGTCCAGGAATTCCAGTTCGGAATGAACTGGTCCGACTACTCGCGGTTCGTCGGTGACGTCTTCGGCGCTCCGCTCGCCTTCGAGGCGCTGATCGCCTTCTTCTTCGAGTCCACCTTCATAGGCCTGTGGATCTTCGGCTGGGACAAGCTGCCGAAGAAGATCCATCTCGCCTGCATATGGATGGTGTCCATAGGCACGATCCTCTCGACCTTCTTCATCCTGGCCGCCAACTCCTGGATGCAGCACCCGGTCGGCTACCGCATCAACGAGGAACGCGGCCGTGCCGAGCTCACCGACTTCTGGAAGGTGCTCACCCAGGACACCGCGCTCACCCAGTTCTTCCACACCATCACGGCGGCCTTCCTCGTCGGAGGCGCCTTCATGGTCGGCATATCCGCCTTCCACCTCGCCCGCCGGAAGCACATCCGTGTGATGCGCACCTCACTACGGGTCGGGCTGGTCACAGTGGTGGCCGCCGGCATGCTCACCGCTGTCAGCGGGGACACGCTCGGCAAGGTGATGTTCAAGCAGCAGCCGATGAAGATGGCCGCAGCGGAGGCCCTGTGGGAGGGCGAGGAGGGTGCTCCCTTCTCACTCTTCGCGGTCGGAGACGTCGCCGAGGGGCACAACGACGTGGAGGTCTCCATACCCGGAGTGCTCTCCTTCCTCGCGGACAACACCTTCACCTCGTACGTCCCGGGTATCAACGACATCAACGAGGAACTGCAGGAGACTTACGGGCCCGGTGACTACCGGCCCAACATCCCGGTCGCCTTCTGGAGCTTCCGCTGGATGATCGGCTTCGGCATGGCGTCCTTCGGGCTCGGTCTGCTGGGGCTGTGGCTGACACGGCGGAGGTTCCTGCTGCCGCCGGCGCTGCGCACCGGCGAGGACGAAGTGCCGAATCTGGTCCTCTTCAGGAACAAGGCGCTGAGCCCGAAGCTCGCCAAGCTCTACTGGCTCACCGCCCTCTGGACCATGATGTTCCCCTTGATCGCCAACTCCTGGGGCTGGATCTTCACCGAGATGGGACGGCAGCCCTGGGTGGTGTACGGGGTGTTCCAGACCCGCGACGCGGTCTCTCCGGGGGTCTCGCAGGGAGAGATCCTCACCTCCATGATCGGCTTCACGGCGCTCTACGCGGTGCTCGCCGTCATCGAGGTCAAGCTCCTCCTGAAGTACGTCAAGGCCGGGCCGCCCGAACTCACCGAGGCCGACCTCGACCCGCCCACCCGGATCGGCGGCCACGACCAGGACGCCGACCGGCCGATGGCCTTCTCCTACTGAGATCAAGCGGAGCTGAGAGATGGAACTCCACGACGTCTGGTTCGTGCTCATTGCCGTCCTGTGGACCGGCTACTTCTTCCTGGAGGGATTCGACTTCGGTATCGGGGTCCTCACCAAGCTGCTGGCCCGTGACCGCAAGGAGCGCCGGGTTCTGATCAACACGATCGGGCCGGTGTGGGACGGGAACGAGGTGTGGCTGCTCAGTGCGGGCGGCGCGACGTTCGCGGCCTTTCCGGAGTGGTACGCCACCCTGTTCTCCGGCTTCTATCTGCCTCTGCTGGTCATCCTGCTCTGCCTGATCGTGCGCGGGGTGGCGTTCGAGTACCGGGCGAAGCGGCCCGAGGAGCGCTGGCAGGCCAACTGGGAGCACGCGATCTTCTGGACCTCGCTGATCCCGGCCGTGCTCTGGGGTGTGGCCTTCGGGAACATCGTCCGCGGGGTGAAGATCGATGCCGACATGGAGTACGTCGGTGACCTCTGGGACCTGTTCAACCCGTACGCCGTCCTGGGCGGGCTGGTCACCCTGTTCCTCTTCACCTTCCACGGATCGGTGTTCGCCGCCCTCAAGACCGTCGGGGACATAAGGAAGCGAGCACGCGGTCTGGCTCTCAAGCTGGGACCGGCCGCCGCGGTGCTCGCGCTGGGCTTCCTCCTCCGGACCCAGGCGAGCAACGGCGACGGCTGGAGTCTGACGGCGATGGTCATCGCCGTGGCGTCCCTGTGCGTGGCCATCGGTTCCATAGCGGCGGGACGCGAGGGCTGGTCCTTCGCGTTCTCCGGGGTCACCATCGCCGCGGTGGTCGCGATGCTCTTCCTCACACTCTTCCCGAACGTCATGCCGTCCTCGCTGGACGACGCCTGGAACCTGACGGTCTCCAACGCCTCGTCCAGCCCGTACACCCTCAAGATCATGACCTGGTGCGCCGGCATCGCCACTCCGGTGGTGCTGCTGTACCAGGGATGGACGTACTGGGTGTTCCGCAAGCGCATAGGCACACACCACATCGCTGAGACGCACTGATCGCCGATGTCCACCGAACGTGCTGATGCGCCGTGAACCCGCTGATGCGGCATGCCGGGCGTGCCCTGTGCGCCGGACCGGCTGAGGCGAACGACATGAGTTCACCGGGGAGCTGTTTCACGTGAAACCGATCGATCCGCGTCTGCTCCGGTACGCCCGGGCCACCAGGTTCTTCGTGGCGGCCGTAGTGGCGCTGGGCCTGGTCGGAGCCGCTCTGGTCATCGCCCAGGCCATGCTCCTCGCCGAGGTGGTGGTGGGCGGGTTCGAGGACGGGCTGAGTGCTGCCGCGCTCCGCACACCGCTCCTCCTGCTCGCCGCTGTCGCGCTGGGGCGGGCGCTCGTGGCCTGGCTGACCGAACTGGCCGCGTACCGGGCGAGTTCCGCGGTCAAGTCCGAACTGCGCGGCCGGCTTCTGGAACGCGCCTCCGGCCTGGGGCCGGAGTGGCTGAGCGGGCAGCGCACCGGGTCGCTGATCGCTCTTGCCACCCGGGGCGTCGACGCCCTCGACGACTACTTCTCGCGCTATCTCCCGCAGCTCGGTCTCGCAGTCGTCGTTCCGGTGGCGGTGCTGGCCCGGATCGTCACCGAGGACTGGGTGTCGGCGGCGATCATCGTGGTGACGCTGCCGCTGATCCCGCTCTTCATGATTCTGATCGGATGGGCCACCCAGTCCCGGATGGACCGGCAATGGAGGCTGCTGTCACGGCTCTCAGGCCACTTCCTCGACGTGGTCGCCGGACTGCCGACGCTGAAAGTCTTCGGGCGGGCCAAGGCACAGGCCGAATCGATTCGCAGCATCACCTCGCAGTACCGCAGGGCCACGCTGAAGACGCTCCGCATCGCCTTTCTCTCCTCCTTCGCCCTGGAACTGCTGGCGACTCTCTCGGTGGCTCTGGTCGCGGTGACGATCGGGATGCGCCTCGTCCACGGAGAGCTCGACCTCTACACGGGCCTGGTGGTTCTCATCCTGGCGCCGGAGGCTTATCTGCCGATCCGCCAGGTCGGCGCGCAGTACCACGCGGCCGCGGAAGGGCTCTCGGCCGCGGAGGAGATATTCGAGGTGCTGGAGACCGAGCCCGCGGCCGGTGGCTCCGAGGAGGTACCGCAGTCGCTGCGGCTGGAACTGGACGGGGTGACGGTCAGGCACCGGGGGCGGACAGAGCCCTCGCTGGTTGCCGCCTCCCTCGTGGTCGAGCCGGGGGAGACCGTCGCCCTGGTCGGGCCCAGCGGAGCCGGTAAGTCCACGCTCCTCGATGTGGTGCTGGGGTTCACGGTGCCCGACGAGGGGCGGGTACGGGTCGGCGGAACCGATCTGTCCGTCCTCTCCCCCGAAAGCTGGCGTGAGCAGATCGCCTGGGTGCCCCAGCGCCCTCACCTCTTCGCCGGCACGATCGCGGAGAACGTGCGGCTGGCCCGACCGGAGGCGGACGAGGCGGCGGTCATGACGGCGCTGCGGGAGGCGGGTGCGCATGACTTCGTGAACGCGCTGCCGGACGGTGCCGGCACGCCGCTGGGTGAGGACGGCGCCGGGCTCTCCGCGGGCCAGCGGCAGCGCATCGCACTGGCGCGGGCCTTCCTCGCCGACCGGCCGCTGCTGCTGCTGGACGAGCCGACGGCGAGCCTGGACGGTGAGACGGAGGCGGGCATCGTCGACGCGGTACGCAGACTGGCCGTGGGACGCACCGTGCTGCTGGTCGTGCACCGGCCGGCACTGCTCTCGGTCGCGGACCGTGTGGTGGCGCTGGAACCGGGGCCGGGCGGGGTGCAGGCCCGGCAGAAGAGGCCGGACGGCGGGAGGGCTCCGGCCGCTTCGGGCGTGCCGGACGGAGCCGGGCGCCCGGGTGCGGGGGAGGCCACGCTGCTCAAGGCCACCTCTCCCGGACCCGGCGGCCGCATGCCGGCCAGGGTCCGGGAAGCCGCCGGTTCCCAGCGGGGGAAGCTGGGGCTGGCTCTGCTGCTGGGCAGTCTCGCCGTGGGATCGTCGGTCGGCCTCATGGCCGTCTCCGGATGGCTGATCTCACGAGCCTCCGAGCAGCCCCCGGTGATGTACCTGATGGTTGCTGTCACCGCGACCCGGGCCTTCGGTATCGGCCGGGCGGTCTTCCGCTACGCGGAGCGGCTGGTCTCCCACGATGCCGTGCTCAGGACGCTCGCCGAACTCAGAGTGGCCGTGTACAGCGGACTGGAGCGCATCGCGCCCGCCGGTCTTCGGGCCGCACGACGAGGTGACCTGCTCTCCCGGCTGGTCTCCGACGTGGACACGCTGCAGGACTACTGGCTGCGGTGGCTGCTGCCCGCGGGGACGGCGCTCACGGTCGGGGCCGGGTCTGTCGCCTTCACCTGCTGGATGCTGCCGGAAGCAGGTGCCGTACTGGCCGCCGGACTGCTCCTCGCGGGTGCGGGCGTCCCCTTGCTGAGTGATGTCTGTGCCCGGCGGGCCGAACGCAGGCTGGCGCCCGCCCGGGCCGCCCTGGCCGTACGGGTTGCCGATCTTCTCGGCGGGACGGCCGAGCTGACTGTCGCCGGTGCCCTGCCCTCCCGTAAGGAACGGGTGCGCACGGCGGACAGCGCTCTCACACGGATCGCCTCGCGTGCGGCGGCCGCGACCGCACTGGGGAGTGGGCTCATCGCCCTGATCTGCGGGCTCACCGTGGTGGGCGCGGCGATCGTCGCGCTGCCCGCGGTACTGGACGGACGGCTGGAAGGGGTGGGACTCGCCGTGGTCGTTCTCACACCTCTCGCGGCGTTCGAAGCCGTGACAGGGCTGCCGCTCGCGGTGCAGTACCGCCGGCGGGTCGAGCGCAGCGCGGAGCGGGTCTTCGAGGTGCTGGACGCTCCCGTACCGGTGGAGGAACCGGCCGCCCCGGCCGTCCCGCCCGCTTCGCCCTTCCCCGTCGAGGTACGAGGGCTGTCGGCCCGGTACGCGGGCGCGGAGCATGATGCGCTGCACTCGGTCGGCCTGACGCTGCACCCCGGCAAGCGGGTTGCTGTCGTGGGCCCGTCGGGGTCGGGGAAGTCCACGCTCGCTCAGGTCCTGCTCCGCTTCCTCGACGCCCGGGAGGGGGCCTACCGCCTCGGTGGTGTGGAGGCCTCCGCCCTGGACGGGGACACGGTCAGAACCTTCGTGGGGCTGTGCGCCCAGGACGCTCACGTCTTCGACAGCTCCATCCGCGAGAATCTGCGGCTCGCCCGCACCGGTGCCTCGGACGGCCAGTTGCGGGACGCCCTCTCCGCGGCCCGGCTGCTGGACTGGGTCCAGTCGCTTCCGGAGGGCCTCGACACACTGGTGGGTGAACACGGGGCACGGCTGTCCGGCGGTCAGCGGCAGCGGCTGGCGCTGGCCCGTGCGATCCTCGCCGACTTCCCCGTACTCGTGCTCGACGAGCCCGCGGAACACCTCGACCTGGCGACGGCGGACGCGCTGACCACAGATCTGCTGGCCGCCACTCAGGGACGTACGACCGTGCTGATCACCCATCGGCTGGCGGGGCTCGACGCGGTGGACGAGGTCCTGGTGCTGGACGGGGGACGGGTGGTGCAGCAGGGTGCGTACGCAGTTCTGGCCGAGCAGGACGGTCCACTGCGGCGGATGCTCGCACGCGAGCAGGAGCCGGTGCCCGCCGAGCCGGAGCACACGCACCCGGTGGGGGCGGTGCCTGTACGGGCCTGAAGGCGGTGAGCACACCCCGGCCCCGGCCTTCCCGACTTTCCGGACCGTTCGGCGCTCATTAGGCTCGGATCATGTCCCAGGAGGACCCGCGGGCCTTGCCCGGAGCGACGCAGCAGACGACCGGAAGCCTGCGAGGGTTCTCCGCGGAGCTGACCGCGCGTGTGCCGCGGCTGCTGGAAGCGACGAGATCAGTGGGGACGGGTCTTGAGCTCCACTCCACCC
Organism: Streptomyces sp. NPDC014623; assembly: GCF_043088245.1. Classification (NCBI taxonomy): domain Bacteria; kingdom Bacillati; phylum Actinomycetota; class Actinomycetes; order Kitasatosporales; family Streptomycetaceae; genus Streptomyces; species Streptomyces sp. NPDC014623. Next base: position 80,515 of record NZ_JBIBZU010000009.1, read on the forward strand.
TCGAGCGCATCTGTGCGAGCGCCGCTGAGCTCGCCCACGCTCGGTACGCGGCCGTCGGAGTCGTCGAACGGCCTGGTGAGAGTCTCTGCGCGTTCATCACCCATGGAGTGCCCGAGGAGATCGGCCGCCCGCCCGACGGCCACACCGGGCTCCTGGGCGCACTGATCCAGGAAGGTGTGCCGATTCAGCTGGAGGACCTGGAGGACGACCCGCGCTCCGCCGGATTTCCGGCCGCCCATCCGAAGACGCGCGCTTTCCTCGGGGTCCCGATCCGGGTCCAGGGCAAGGTCTTCGGCAACCTCTACGTGATGGGGAAGCAGGGCGGGGGCGCGTTCGGGGACGACGCACTGCACATGGTGCGCGTGCTGGCCACGGAGGCCGGGATCGCCATCGGCCACGCGCGGACGTACGAAGCCGCCCGGCAGCGCGAACAGTGGATCGACGGTTCGGTGGCCATCACCACCGCCCTCCTCTCCGGCGGGGACGCCGACGAGGCACTCGCCGTCGTCGCCGAACAGGCGCGCCGTCTCGCCGACGCCGCGGCCGGCATCGTGCTGCTCCCCGCCGCGGAGGGTGGACTGGAGATCGTCGCCGTCGCCGGGGACACGACGTCCGCCTCCCTGGGAGTGATCACCCCGCCGCAGAGTCCCGTGGTGGCGGCGCTCCTGAGGGGCGAGGAGGTGTTCCTGGACGACTCGTCGGACGACCCCCGCATGATCACCGGGCTGGCTGATCAGTTTGGCCCGCACATGCTCCTCCCCCTGCGCAGTGGTGGCCGGGTGCTCGGGGCGCTCTCCATCCCGCGGGCGCGGGGCGGACGGCCGTTCACCCGGGCGGAGCGGACGCTGGCCACTCACTTCGCCGCACAGGCCGCACTGGCTCTGAAGCTGTCCGAGGCCCAGCGGGACCGGGAGAGACTCGCCGTGTACGAGGACCGGGACCGGATCGCCCGGGACCTCCACGACCTCGTCATCCAGCGTCTGTTCGCCACCGGGGTCATGCTGGAGGACGCTCAGCGACGTTCCCCGGTCCCCGCTGTGCAGGCCGGCATCGGACGGGCCGTCGACGAACTGGATGTGACCATCCAGGAGATCCGCACCGCCGTCTTCGCGCTGCGTCAGGAACCGGAGGAGTCGCCGTCAGGGCTGCGGACCCGAGTGCTGCGGGAGATCAACACGGCCGCGGTGCCCCTGGGGTTCGTGCCTTCCCACCGCTTCCTGGGAGCGGTCGACTCGCTGGTGGGGGAGCTCGCGGGCAAGAACCTCATCGCGGCTCTGCGGGAAGCGCTGTCCAACACATTCCGTCATGCGGGGGCCTCGCGTGTGGACGTCAGGGTCGACGCGACCGCGGTGCTGCCGGACGGGCGGGACGCTGTACGCCTGACGGTCACGGACGACGGGGTCGGCATCCCGGACGGCGGCCGGCGCAGCGGCCTGCGCAATCTTGCCAGACGTGCTGAGTCCCTGGGTGGCGCGAGCTGGTTCGGGCCGGGGGCCGGGGAGGAGGGCAGAGGTACGACCGTGACCTGGCAGGTCCCGCTCTGACGGCCTGGGGGCGGACATGAGCGGTCCAGACGTACACGCCGGTGCGGGACCCCGGCGTACGCTTCCCGCCGACAGCCCCGGCGCGCGGCGAGTGTGGGATCCCGCCGGCGGTCTCCGAGCGGACGGTCTCCGGACGGCCTCAGCGAGTGGTCTCCGGGGGCGGTCTCAGCGGGCGGCGAGGATCCGCTCGATGACGACCGCGACGCCGTCCTCGTCGTTCGTGAGCGTCACGCCGGATGCGGCGGCCAGCGCGGCCGGATGGGCGTTACCCATGGCGAACGAGGAGCCTGCCCAGCTCAGCATCTCCACATCGTTGGGCATGTCTCCGAACGCGACCACCTCGTCCGGACCGATCCCGCGCTCCGCGCAGCAGGACGCGAGGGTGCGGGCCTTGGAGACACCGAGGCCGCTGATCTCCAGCAGCGCGGTGGGACTGGACCGGGTGAACGACGCGCGGTCCCCCGCGATCTCGCGGGCCAGCGAGAGGAAGGCGTCCGGGGCCAGTTCGGGGTGGTGGGCGAGGACTTTCAGGACCGGCGCGCCGGTGCCCGGAGCCGCCTCGTGGAGCAGCTTCTCCGCTACGGCGACCGTGGCACCCGGGTCCATGTGGAACGGGGGGTAGGCGGGTTCGTAGTGGATGCCGGTAGCCAGCTCGACTGCGAACGAGACCCCGGAGGCGGCCTCTCGCAGGGCGTCGACCACGTCCAGGGCGACGGCCCGGTCCAGCGGATGGACCGTGAGCAGCCGGCTGTCGCGGAGATCGACGACCGCGGCCCCGTTCGCGCAGATCGCCATGCCGTGGCCCTGCACATGAGGGCTGACGACGTCCATCCAGCGGGCGGGCCTCCCGGTGACGAAGAAGACCTCGATCCCCGCTTCTTCGGCGGCCGTCAGGGCGGCGGTCGTCCGGTCCGACAGGGTCTTGTCGTCGCGCAGGAGAGTGCCGTCCAGATCGGTGGCGATCAGCCGGGTCACGGCAGGCAGAGGCGAGTCGGTAGCTGAGGTCACCCCGTCATTCTCCCGTACGGAGTCGCACGGGCGTGCAGAGGGGCGCACATCTGAGAGAGCGAGTCCTTGAGCTGCGGAACCTGACACGGGCATATGCCGACGGCCCTCGGAGTGCCGCCCCGCGGTGGAGACGGCGGCCGTCGGGCCCGGGCCGTCCCCGGAACTCCTCCCGCCCCGGAAGGCGAGTGGTTCAGACGAACTGGGCCAGGGCCTCGGTGGCGATCCGTTCGAACAGCTCGGTGTCCAGGGCGAAGCCGGAGTCCGGTACCGGCCAGTGAACGACGATCTCGGTGAATCCGAGGTCGAAGTGCGTCCCCGCGAAGTCCACGAACGCGTCGAAGGACTGCAGCGGACGGCCCGGAGCGAAACCGGTGAGCAGGATCTTGTCCAGCGCGAACACGTCCCGGCCGGCTTCCTCGCACGCCGCACCGAGCCGGTTGATCTGGCCGCGGACGGCTTCCACGGACTGCTCAGGGGTGCCTGCCTCGTACAGCTTCGGGTCACCCGTGGTCACCCATGCCTCGCCGTACCGTGCTGCGAGCTTCAGGCCACGCGGCCCGGTGGCGGCGACCGCGAACGGCAACCGGGGACGCTGGACACAGCCAGGGATGTTCCGGACCTCGTTCGCTGCGTAGAACCGGCCTTCCTGCGTCACGGAGGGCTCCCGGAGGAGCCGGTCGAGCAGGGGCACGAACTCGTCGAAGTGGTCGGCGCGCTCGCGTGGTGTCCACGGTTCCTCGTCGCTCCCACGCAGTGCCGTGGCGTCGAAGCCGTTGCCGCCGGCGCCGATGCCGAGGGTGATCCGCCCGCCGGAGACGTCGTCCAGGGTGATGAGGTCCTTGGCGAGCGTCACCGGGTGCCTGAAGTTGGGTGACGTCACGAGGGTGCCCAGCCGGAGGCGGTCGGTCGCCGTGGCGGCGGCTGTGAGGGTGGGCAGGGCACCGAACCACGGCCCGTCCCGGAAGGACCGCCATGAAAGGTGGTCGTAGGTGTACGCGGCGTGGAAGCCGAGGTCCTCGGCCCGCCGCCAGGTCTTCTGTCCTTCGGCCCATCGGTGGATGGGGAGGATTACCGTGCTCAGACGCATGACCTCGACGATACGCGGGCATCCCGCTGTCACGGATATGCCGACGGAGCAGATTCGGGCAGCTACGCCGACGTTGCGATGCGGGCCGCTACCGTGGCGTCATGGGCACGCTGGACAGGGCCGAGCTTGAGGCCATGATCGACGAGGCGACGGTGGACGCCTACGGCGAGGACGAGCAGCGGACGGGGCTGTTCACCATGCTTGAGGAGACCCTCGCCCTACCCTTCACCACTACAGTTCTCGGCGCCGAGGTGACGGTGCGCGGCGTCGACCTCACGTCCGACGGACGGATCGTCGCCTTGTGCTCTCGCGGTCACGTCCGGCAGTCGATCGGGATTCTGGATCTGCCGTTGCCCAGCCCGGCGCCCGAAGGTGCGGAGTGGATCGAGGCGTACCGTCACTGGGCCGGTTGAGGCCGGGCACTCTCACTTCACGCGGAACTGGCTCGTACGAAAGGGCTGAACGTGGCTGAGGCCGCACAGGGCGCACATCAGGGTGCCCATGGACCGTCATTGGCTGATCTCATCGAGCGCAGCGCCGAATTGAAGGGGCGGCTGGTCGCCTTCGCGCAGAGTGCCCGCTTCGACCGGTGGTTGACACACCTCCTGCTGGAGGCCGCTGGGCCTGAACGGCAGTTGGACGAGGGCGAGGCGATCCGGATCACCGACCACTTCATCCTGCGGTACCGCCTGCCGGACGGTTCGACCGTGATGGACCGGTTCATCGCCGGCCGGAAGGACTTGACCGAGGCCGATCGGGAGATGCTGCTCGGCTGGCGTGACCCGGTCGAGGGCGTCTTCGAGATCCGGCGCAAGGACGGCGATGCCGTTGTCCTGCTGAACCTTGTCGACGACCTTGAGTACCGCACGTACTCGAACGTCGGGCGGGCGGCGTTCCGCGGAGTATCCAAGGGGGGATTCCTCCATACCTGCCTGGTGCCCGTCCACTCGGCCGGCGGGGCGTGGTTGGTGTCCGGGGCGATGACCGGCTACCCCAGGTCCAGCGCCGCCGAGATCGCCCAAGCAGCCCTGCGACTGGCCGCACACCACCCCGAACTGGTCTTCCGCAACGCCGAGAAGCTCGAGCAGGGGTGGCAGCTGATGAGGGAGGACCGGGCCGCGTTCGTCGAGTTCTGCGGTGGCGACGAAGTGGTCCTTCCGCCGGCCGAGGCCGAGGACCTCGTCAACGCCTTCTACCGCCACCGCCGACAGGCCGCCGTCGCCGCACAGCCCGGCCGTGCCCGAGCCGGGCGGCTCCCCGGCCCGGACGTGCCCTCCTTCGAGCCGCTGTCAGAACTGGCGGGTTCGGACACCGTCGGCGTCATCTACGACCAGGTCGACGGGCTCAACTTCTACGCCGACTACGGGATGCTGCGGGACCTCTTCGCGGATCCCGCCCTCCCGGGCCGCAGGCGGCACCAGGATCTGCTGCGCACGTACCTGCGCGAGGAGTCGATCACGCCACTGCCGATCCGCCGGCTGGCCGCCGCTCACCCGGAGACGGCTGACGAGGTGTTCCGGAAGCTGTTGCGGAAACCCGGATTCATCTGGAGCGAGCACGGTGAGGCGCTGCTCCGCCGGCGCAAGCCCTGGTACTACGAGCGCGAGCCCCGTCCGGGCGTCTCCGTCATCGGCGACCGCCTCAGCAGGCTCGCCGCTGGCCGCCACTAGTCATCGCGGAGCGCCAGCGAGTTAACAGGACATGTAATACACTTCACCTATGGACACGCCCCGCTCCGGCAAGACCCGAGTCACCAGCGTCTCCCTGCGCGCCGAGACCCTGGAGGCGATCCGCGCACGCGCCGGCAAACAAGGCGTCTCCTCCTATATCGAGGAGGCCGTACAGCGGCAGCTCCAGCGTGAGGCCATCGACGAGTACATCGCCGCCGCTGAAGCGGAGCACGGCCCTGTCGATCCTGCCGAGGTGTCGGACAAGGCCGAGCGCATCCGCGCCCACCACGCCGCCCGCCGCAGTGGGTCCGCTCCGGCGGACGCCGCATGAGCGGGACCCTCGTTCTCGACAGCGAGGCTCTCTCCAAGCTCTCCCGTCGCCACCGTGACATGACCGTATGGCTGGACGTCGCCCGCACACTGGACCTGCTCGTCGTGACGAGCGCCGCCACGCTGGTGGAGGCACGTGATCCGAAGGTGCCGCAGGCGGCGTTCGACCATGCCGTCTCCCTGGCCAAGGTGCGCCCGGTCACGGAGGAGATCGCACGTGCGGCGAGCAGACTGCTTGCCGCGGAAAGCCTGCACGGTCACAAGTACGCCATCGACGCGATGCTCGCCGCCACGGCTCACATGGAGCACGGCGACGTCACCGTCATCACGAGCGACACGGACGACCTGCGTCGGCTGTGCCTTCCTCGCATCGCCGTCGAGCCGATCTGAGCACCCAGGTCGCTTTTCCCTGAGCCCTTGCCGTGTTTCCGCCGGTCAGCGTGTGACGGGTGAACGAGGCTTGACCGACGTCACGAGGGTGCCCAGCCGGAGGCGGTCGGTCGCCGTGGCGGCGGCTGTGAGGGTGGGCAGGGCACCGAACCACGGCCCGTCCCGGAAGGACCGCCATGAAAGGTGGTCGTAGGTGTACGCGGCGTGGAAGCCGAGGTCCTCGGCCCGCCGCCAGGTCTTCTGTCCTTCGGCCCATCGGTGGATGGGGAGGATCACCGTGCTCAGACGCATGACCCCGACGATACGCGGGGCCTTCCGCTGTCCCTGTCCGCGTCATCCCTGTCCGTCCTCGGCCTCCGCCATGGCTTGCTCCGGAGGGGCCAGCAGGTGACGCATGGACTGCGCGGCGCGGACGGACGCGTCGGCACAGCAGTTGTTGAACAGGACATGGACCTCTCGCGCCTGTTCGGCCATCGCCCGGATGCGCGGGGTCCACTCGGACAGTTCCTCGCGTGTGTAGGAGTGGCGGAACCTCTCCTCCTTGGTGCCGGTTCCCCAGGCGCTGTTACGTCCGTGGAAACGCACCACCGCGAACTGCGGTGAGGTGACCGGGGCGACCGGAGGCACGGAGACGGGGAGCGTCTGCACCATGTCCACGGCCACCGCAGCGGCGTCCAGTTCGGTCAGGAGCGCGGTCGTCGCGGCGATGTGGTCCTCACGCCACCAGTCGGGGTGCCGGAACTCCACGGCCATCGGCCACCCCGCGGCCCGCTCACGGCACCGGCGCAGGAAAGCCGCCGCCGGCCTCCCCGGTGCGAGCTGCCGCGGGAACTGGAACAGCACTGTTCCCAGCCGGCCGGCACCGCGCAGTGGTTCGAGCGCCGCGCCGAACCGTGTCCATACCTCGTCCAGCAGGCCTGGATCGGCTTCCGCCCGGTCCCGATGGCGGGCGAGAGCCGGGCGCAGATCGGCCGGCATCGCGCTCGGACGAGTCGGGTGTCCGGTGAGCAGGGAGAACGCCTTCACGTCGAAGCGGAAGTCCTCAGGGGTGCGATCGGCCCACAGGAGGCTGTTGCGAACGCTGGGCAGGCCGTAGTACGTCGCATCCACTTCCACCACCGAGAACTGGCCCGCGTAGTGCCGCAGCCTGCCCTCGGCATCGCGTCGGCCCGCCGGGTACCAGCCACTGGACACCAGCGCCTTGTCCGTCCATGAACACGTGCCGATCCGGATCTTTCCCATGGTGTTCGTCTTCCCTGGGAGCGACCACGCGAACGGGCCTGGTGGCACTCACGGCGGGGAGACGCACGGGGGGAACGCTGCCGGGAGGGCGACAGTGGTTGCCGGGACGCACGGCCGGGACGACGCTGGAAAAAGCCGGGGAAACCGGAGAAAAACCGGGTCGGCACTTCCCGCGTGGGTGACTTCCCGCATGTGCGCACGGCGCCGGGTGCGGTTTGCCGGAAGGAATGAGTCGTCATGCGCATGCCGCTCACGGCACGGATGGACACCGAGGTCTCGAACCGTTCGGTGTCCGACGCAACCATGTCCAAGATGGTGGAGGAGGTCGTCGAGCAGCTCGAGCCCGAGGTGGCGTACTTCACCATCCAGAACGGCCGGCGCCCCTGCTTGATGGTCTCCGACATGAAGGAGTCCGCCCAGATGCCACCGCTCATGGAGCCTCTGTTCCGCGCGGGTTCCAAGATCGTCCTGACGCCCGTCATGTACCTCGACGACCTGCGTACGGGCCTCGGAGGCATGGAGCGCCGACCTCCCGGAACGGGTCATGCGCGCAAGCGCAGAAAGGCCGGTGGTACGGAGGCTGTGAGCCACACCCCGTTGGCGCTCACAAGGAACAGGTGGCCTGCCCGGTGCATGGCTCCCGCGTCCACGGTGAGGACGGCCGGGGTGCCACGCCGGGAACCGACGCGGACCGCTGTTTCGCGGTCGGGTGACAGATGGACGTGATGGCGGTTCACGGGCCGGAGACCTTCGGCGTGGATGGCGTCGAGCACGCGTGCCACAGTGCCGTGGTAGAGGTACGCGGGTGGTTCGGCCGGGGGAAGGCCGAGTTCGACGGGGACGGAGTGGCCCTGATTCGCCCGGACGCGCTCACCGTCCACGGCGAAGCGCTGCTTGTCGCTGGTCGCGACCACATGGGCGAGTTCGTCCCGGGTGAGGGCGAAGCCGTGCCGGGCACAGGCTTCCAGCAGCTCGTCCACGGCCACCCAGCCGTGGGCGTCAAGGGTGATGCCGATCCGGCCGGGCTCATGTCGCAGATGCTTCGACAAGAACGTGGAGACCTTCACGGTGCGTCGTTCGTCCATCCCGTCAGAGTGCCCGCGTCACTTCTTCCGGCGCACCCCGATTTCATCCGTTGTTCGCGGCATTCATCGACGTGACAGGTTTGATCCACAGCCACCTTGCTTTTTCCACAGGGAACGTGGCGTCTCTGTGGACAACACCCGTGCCAATAAAGCAAGTTATCCAACTTGCCTCATTTTGCTGCTGGATGGTGCTTTCCTTGCGCTGTGCCGGTCGGCACATGCGTGCCGGAACGGTCGCGGGCGACAACCGGGTGACGAGGAGGAGTCGCCGGAAGAGGACATCATGGGGCGGCAGCGTACGGCGTTGTTGCCTTGTTCCGGGCTCGAACCCGCGAAAACCCTCACAAGGGCGGCTTCATCCGTGCGACACCACGCAGTAGGCGAGGACTGATCCGTGACAACAGCCGTGCGCCGTGAGCTTCGGGCGTCACCGGCACCACGGCCCGGTTGTGCACCACGGCATCGAGGATCGCCCGCGCGACCTTCTCCGCCGGGTAGTTGCGGAGGGAGTACAGCCGGGCCGTGCGCTTTCGGAGGCGCTGTTCCTCCGCCTCGTCGGTTCCGGCGAAGTGCGCGGTTCCGGTGATGCCGGTGTTGACGAGACCGGGACACACCGCACTGACCCCGATCGACCGTTCGGCGAGTTCCGCCCTCAGGCATTCGCTGAGCATCAGCACCGCCGCTTTGGACGTGCTGTAGGCGGGCAGGGCGCGAGACGGCTGGTAGGCGGCTGCCGAAGCGACGTTGACGATGTGGCCTCCCTGCCCCCGGGCAGCCATCCGACCGCCGAAGATCCGGCAGCCGTGGATGACTCCCCACAGGTTCACGTCGAGCACCTTCCGCCAGTCCTCGCTCGTCGTCTCGAGGAAGGCGCCCGCCATTCCGACGCCGGCGTTGTTCACCAGGACGTCCACGACGCCTGCCTCGGCGGCGATCCTTTCGGCGAGCTCCTCCATCGCCTGCTCGTCCCCGACGTCCACGGCTTCGCCCCACGCGGCGGGGGCGCCGAGCAAGCGCGCCGTCTCCGCCGTCCGCGCAACACCCTCCGCGTCCCGGTCCACGGCCACCACACGCGCACCCGCCTCGGCGAACGACAGTGCTGTGGCGCGTCCGATGCCCGCAGCCGCGCCCGTCACGAGCACCAGCCGACCACCGAACCGGTTCGCACGGGCGCCTCCGGGTGCCGCGACCGGAGCTTCGGGGCCGGCCGGAGCGTCGTGGTCCCCGGATTCGACGCCGTCGGCGAAATCGCCGATCCAGGCGGACAGCTGGTCCGGCCTGGTACGCGGCACCCAGTGCTTCGCGGGCAGGGCGCGGCGCACCAGCCGGGGTACCCAGGAGTCCAGTTCGTCGTAGAGCGATGGTGAGAGGAAGGCGTCACCGGTAGGGGTGATGAGCTGTACCGGTACATGCGCGTACGCGTCCGGGCGTGGCCGGCGCAGACGGGACCGGACGTTGTCACGGTAGAGCCAGGCCCCGTGCGCCGCGTCCTGCGGGAGCGACGCCGTCGGATACCCGTCGGAGGGCACCTTCTCCATTCGCCGCAGGATCCGCGGCCACTGCCGGCCCAGCGCGCCGCGCCAGGCCATCTCGGGAAGAACCGGCGTGTGCAGTGCGTACACGTACCAGGACTTGGCGCCCTGGCCGAGCAACTGCCCCACCCGGCGCGGGCTCGGGTGCGACAGCCTCCGTCTGATCCAGTGCCCGAAGTGGTCGAGGGACGGGCCGGACATCGACGTGAACGAGGCGATGCGTCCTTCGGTCCGCTCCACGGTCGCGAACTCCCAGGCCTGCACCGACCCCCAGTCATGGCCGACCACATGGACCGGCCGGTCCGGGCTGACGGCGTCCGCGACGGCCAGGAAGTCATCGGTGAGCTTCTCCAGCGTGAAGCCACCGCGCAGCGGCACGGGGGCCGTGGACCTGCCGTGCCCCCGCACGTCGTAGAGCACCACATGCCACCGCTCGGCCAGTCGCGCCGCGACCTCGGTCCAGACCTCCTTGCTGTCCGGGTAGCCGTGCACCAGCACGATCGTCGGCCGCGCCGGATCGCCCGCCTCGGCGACACACAGCTCGATGCCACCCGTACGCACCCATCGCTCACGTGCGTCTCGCAGGTCCACGCCACCTCCTCGTCCGGTGCCGACGTCGCGGTACGCATCCGTAACGTGACTTCGCTGAATGTGGCAACCGGCGTACTGCCGCGTCAAGGGATGCCCCGAACCTGTGGACAACCCCACGTGGACGAGCGGGGCCGGCACGGACAGGCCGGTGCCGGGCACGTACGGCGGACCCCGCGCCTGCTCCGTGGTCGGGCCACTGCCGGCTGCGCGCGCCCGGCGAAGGCCCGGGCCGTAGGGGATCCTCCCCCGTGGGTCCCCCTACGGGTGTGTACGCCTGGAGGCGGACGCGGATACAGCCGTCTGGTCTGACGACTCCTGTGGCGCGGGCCACTACCTTCGAACACGTGACTGTGATCGCAACCGAAAGCCTGAGCAAGCGGTTCCCGAGGGTGACCGCGCTTGACCGGCTCTCCTTGGACATCGGACCGGGCGTAACCGGCCTGGTGGGTTCCAACGGGGCCGGCAAGTCCACACTGATCAAGATCCTGCTGGGTCTGTCCCCCGCCACCGAAGGCCGGGCCGCGGTGCTCGGGCTCGACGTCGCCACCGAGGGCGCCGCCATCCGGGAGCGGGTCGGGTACATGCCGGAGCACGACTGCCTGCCTCCCGACGTGTCCGCGACCGAGTTCGTGGTCCACATGGCGCGGATGTCCGGGCTGCCGCCCACCGCGGCACGCGAGCGCACCGCGGACACCCTGCGCCACGTGGGCCTCTACGAGGAGCGCTACCGCCCCATCGGCGGCTACTCGACCGGGATGAAGCAGCGGGTCAAACTGGCCCAGGCCCTGGTCCACGACCCGAAGCTGGTCCTTCTCGACGAGCCGACGAACGGCCTGGACCCCGTCGGCCGGGACGAGATGCTCGGTCTGATCCGCCGTGTCCACACCGACTTCGGCATCTCGGTGCTGGTCACCTCGCACCTCCTCGGAGAGCTCGAACGGACCTGCGACCACGTCGTCGTCATCGACGGCGGCGCGTTGCTGCGTTCCAGCTCCACCAGCGACTTCACCCGTACCACCACGACACTGGCGGTCGAAGTCACCGACAGCGACACCCACCCGGACGGCACGGACGCTCTGCGCCGGGCCCTCACCGATGCCGGGATCAAGCTCATCGGCCATGACGGCCTCGACGCCGAGGGGCTGCCGGGCGCAGGCCACATCCTCCTGGTGGAGGCGACGGGCGAGGACACGTACGACGTGGTCCGCGACAGTGTCGCCCGTCTCGGGCTGGGTCTGATCCGGATGGAACAGCGGCGCCACCACATCGCCGAGGTCTTCCGCACCGAAGAGGCACCGCGGGCGGCCGCGGCCGCGACAGCGGGTGCCGGGCAGCAGGAACAGCAGAAGGGGAGCGGCCGCGATGAGCACTGAGGCAAGGACCGCGGCCGGGAGCGACACCTCCCGGATCCACAACATCGGGTACCGCTCCTACGAGGGAGCACGCCTGGGCCGGGCCTACGCCCGCCGGTCGCTGTACTCGCAGTCCCTGCGGGGCTCGTTCGGGCTGGGCAGGTCCGCGAAGTCCAAGGTGCTGCCGATGCTTCTGTGCGGGGTGATGTGCCTGGTGGCGCTGATCCTCGTCGCGGTCGCCATCGCCACGCCCGGCATGACGAAACTCCCCATCGCCTACACGGACTTCGCGATCTACCTGCAGGCTGTGATCGGACTCTTCATCGCCTCCCAGGCGCCCCAGTCCGTGTCGAGGGACCTCCGCTTCAAGAGCGTGCCGCTGTACTTCTCGCGGCCGATCGAGCGCGTCGACTACGTACTCGCCAAGTTCGCCGCCATGGCGTCCGCCCTGCTCATCCTCACCGGACTCCCCCTCGTCATCCTCTACGGGGGCGCGTTGCTGGCCGAGTTCGACCTGGCCGACCAGACCAAGGGCTTCGGGCAGGGGATGGTCTCGGTGGCGCTGCTCTCCGTACTGTTCGCCGGTCTCGGCCTGGTGGTCGCCGCGCTGACACCGCGCCGGGGCTTCGGGGTCGCCGCCGTGATCGCCGTACTCACCATCACCTACGGTGCGGTGTCCACGGTCCAGGCGATCGCCTGGGAGACGGGCTCGGCCGGTGCCGTCACCTGGCTGGGGCTGTTCTCGCCCATCACGCTGATCGACGGGGTGCAGACCGCCTTCCTCGGTGCCTCCTCCGCCTTCCCCGGCGGGGACGGGCCCGGGGCCGCCGCCGGTGTGGTCTATCTGATCGTTGTTCTCGCGCTCGTCGCCGGCTCGTACGCCGTACTGATGCGCCGCTACCGGAGGGTCGGGCTGTGACCACCATCGAGATCGACCACACCTCCCGCTGGTTCGGCAACGTGGTCGCCGTCAACGACGTCAGCATGAAGGTGGGCCCCGGAGTGACCGGGTTGCTCGGCCCCAACGGAGCCGGGAAGTCCACACTGATCAACATGATGGCCGGCTTCCTGGAGCCATCGACCGGCAAGGTGACGCTGGACGGCACACAGATCTGGCGCAACGAGACGGTCTACAGGGCGATCGGGATCGTGCCCGAGCGGGAGGGCATGTACGACTTCCTGACCGGCCGTGAGTTCGTCGTCGCCAACGCCGAGCTGCACGGGCTGGGCGACGCGGCCGCGCACAAGGCGCTGGCCACGGTCGAGATGGAGTACGCGCAGGACCGCAAGATCTCCACGTACAGCAAGGGCATGCGCCAGCGCGTGAAGATGGCGTCCGCGCTGGTCCACGACCCCTCGGTGCTGCTCCTCGACGAACCGTTCAACGGCATGGACCCGCGTCAGCGGATGCAGCTCATGGAGCTTCTGCGGCGGATGGGCGCGGAGGGCCGCACGGTGCTCTTCTCCTCCCACATCCTGGAGGAGGTGGAGCAGCTCGCCTCACACATCGAGGTGATCGTTGCGGGCCGCCACGCCGCGTCCGGAGACTTCCGCAGGATCCGCCGGCTGATGACGGACAGGCCGCACCGCTATCTCGTCCGCTCCAGCGACGACCGGGCCCTCGCGGCCGCGCTCATCGCGGATCCCTCGACGGCGGGCATCGAGGTGGACGTGACGGAGAAGGCCCTGCACATCCAGGCGGTCGACTTCGGGCGGTTCACGACGCTGCTGCCGAAGGTCGCGCGTGAACGCGGAATCCGTCTGCTCACCGTCTCCCCGTCCGACGAGTCCCTCGAATCGGTCTTCTCCTATCTCGTAGCGGCCTGAGTAGTGGCCTGAAAGGAGCTGTGAAGCGTCATGTACGACCCCACAGTCGCCCGGCTCACCTACCGGGCCCTGCTCGGCCGGCGCCGGGCCGCCATCCTGTTCGTCCTGCCGGTCCTCCTGGTGGCCATCGCCGTGGCGGTACGGGCGTTCGCCGGAGCCGATGACGGCGTGGCCTCCGGGGTGCTGGGCGGTTTCGCCATCGCCACGATGGTCCCGCTCATCGGCGTCATCGCGGGCACCGGCGCCATCGGGCCGGAGATCGACGACGGCTCGATCGTCTATCTGCTGGCCAAGCCGGTGAAGCGGCCCACGATCATCTTCACCAAGCTGATCGTCGCCGTCGCGGTGACGATGCTGTTCTCGGCGCTGCCCACACTGGTCGCGGGGCTGATCCTCAACGGGAACGGTGGACAGATCGCCGTGGCCTACACGATCGCGGCGCTGGTCGCCTCGATCGCGTACAGCGCGCTGTTCCTGCTGCTCGGCACGGTCAGCCGGCATGCGGTCGTCTTCGGCCTCGTGTACGCGCTGGTGTGGGAGGCGCTGTTCGGCAGCCTGGTGCCGGGTGCCAGGACCCTCAGCGTGCAGCAGTGGTCCCTCTCGGTGGCCGAGAAGGTCGCCGGGGACGGGCTGGTCACCTCGGACGTCGGCCTGCCGCTCGCGACCGTCCTGCTGGTTGGCGTGACGGTCGCGGCCACGTGGTACGCGGGCCAGAAGCTGCGGGCACTGAAGCTCGCCGGCGAGGAGTGAGACCGGCTGTCGCACATCCCTGCAACCCCCGCCCACCGGGCGGGGGTTGTCGTACGTGCGGGGCGGCCGGGTCGCGTGACTGTACGGTTGCCGGCTCGTTGTACAGGGTGCGTGGAGGCAACTGGAATCCGTGGCGTCGAGCTTTCGTGAATGCGGGGAATGCCGGCAGCGGTGAGGCAGCGCCCACCCGGCCGGTCATCGAGTGAGTGGCCGTGAGCGGCCTCCGCCCTCGCAGCCCGGGGACAGGGCTGTCCTGGCCGTTCCCACGCACGAGAGGCACACACCCATGCCCACGGAAGTCGCCCTGCTCGAATCCCCAGCCCTCCGGGGCGAGCAGATGGGGCGCGTCGAAGTCCTCGACAAGGTCAAGAGCCTTGTCATGCTCCCGGATGGAATTCACCTTCGCACAGAGGAAGTGGCTCGCTACTTCGAAGTATCCACAGAGGCCGTCAAGAAGCTGACCCAACGCCATCGTGCCGAGGTGGAGGAGAACGGTCTCAGGGTGCTGCGCGGCGCTGAGCTGCGCATCTTCCATAGGGACATCGTGTCCCTATGGGGCGCCGAGGCGGCGGAAAGTTATCCACAGGCGACCACGCAGCTCACGCTGTACACCCGCAGGACCGTGCTCGACGTCGCCATGCTTCTTCGCGACAGCGACATCGCGCGCAGTGTCCGGACCCATCTGCTCGACGCGGAGGAGGACCTCAGGGCCTCCTACGTCTCGCTCGACCGGCGCGTCACCCGTATCGAGGGCTGCCTCGCCGGCGTGGGAAGCGCACTCCAGGAGCTCGGCCCCGTGCTCGGCCGGAGGTCGCAGCGGCTCGACTCCCTGGATCGGAAGCTCGATGTCACGCATCAGGTCGTCGGTGCCGTCAGCATCCGGCTCACCGACGTATCGCACGACGTCATCCGGCTCGATGCCCGCATGGACGACCTCGCGCACCGGCTGAGGGATCTGGGCCGCCGCAGGAGCGGCTGACGTACGTCCGGGGGCCACCGGAGAACGGGTGGCCCCTGGACTCCGGTCTCCGGCACAGTGAGGGGGACGGCGCGGGGGAGGTGCCGGTCATGGGACCGGGAGAGGAGCGCGGCGATGAACAGGAGTCCGAGTCCGTCGTGTTCCCGACAGGGCGGTCCGCAGCCGGCGCCGCGGTAGCACCATCAGCTGCCCGCGGTCGCCCGCGGCAGGACCCCCGGGTGGCCGCTGCGCGCGCGTTCGATCCGCGCATCCTCCGCCGGAGCTCGAAGACGGGGCTCGAAGACGGGAGCCCGAAGAACAGCCCCGCCTACGCGCGCATGGGCGTCCGGAGCAGCTCCTCCAGCACCACCGCGATGCCGTCGTGCTCGTTCGAAGCGGTGATCTCGTGCGCCACCGCCTTCAGCTCGTCGTGTGCGTTGGCCATGGCGACGCCGTGCTGAGCCCAGCCGAACATGGGGATGTCGTTCGGCATGTCACCGAACGCCAGCGTGTCTGTCGCCTTGAGTCCCAGACGGCGAGCGGCGAGGGAGAGGCCGGTCGCCTTGCTCAGTCCCAGGGGCAGGATCTCCACGACACCGGGGCCCGCCATGACCACGTTCACCAGACTGCCGACGGCCTGCCGGGCGGCCTCCGTCAGTGCGTCGTCGTCGAGTTCGGGGTGCTGTATGTAGACCTTGTTCAGGGGAGCGGTCCACATCTCGGCGGGGTCGCCCATGTGGACAGCGGGAAGCGGTCCCTCCTGCACCCGGTAACCGGGCCCGATCAGCACCTCGCCCTCGAGTCCGTCACGGCTCGCCGCCAGGGCCAGCGGACCGACCTCCGCCTCGATCTTGGACAGCGCGAGGCCCGCGAGCTGCCGGTCCAGGGTGAGGGAGGTCAGCAGCTTGTGCTCGCCCGCGTGGTAGACCTGCGCGCCCTGACCGCACACCGCGAGGCCCTTGTAGCCCAGGTCGTCCAGGATGTGCCGGGTCCACGGCACCGCACGTCCGGTGACGACGATGTGCGCGGCACCGGCCGCGGTGGCCGCGGCCAGCGCCTCCCGGGTGCGGCCGGAGACCGTGTGGTCGTCGCGGAGCAGGGTGCCGTCGAGATCGGTCGCGACGAGCTTGTAGGGGAACGTCACTTGGAGACCGGCTCCAGAAGCTCGCGCCCGCCCAGATACGGACGGAGAACCTCGGGCACACGCACCGAGCCGTCGGGCAGCTGATGGTTCTCCAGGATCGCCACGATCGTGCGCGGTACGGCGCAGAGCGTGCCGTTCAGCGTGGCCAGCGGCTGGACCTTCTTCCCGTCACGCATCCGGACGGAGAGCCGGCGCGCCTGGAAGCCGTCGCAGTTCGACGCGGAGGTCAGCTCGCGGTACTTGCCCTGGGTCGGGATCCACGCCTCGCAGTCGAACTTCCGCGAGGCCGACGCCCCCAGGTCACCGGTGGCCACATCGATCACCTGGAACGGCAGCTCTAGGCCGGTGAGCCACTGCTTCTCCCAGTCCAGCAGCCTGCGGTGCTCGGCCTCGGCATCCGCCGGGTCGACGTACGAGAACATCTCGACCTTGTCGAACTGGTGGACGCGGAAGATGCCCCGGGTGTCCTTGCCGTACGTGCCGGCCTCACGGCGGAAGCACGGCGAGTAGCCGGCGTACCGCAGCGGCAGCTTGTCGGCGTCGATGATCTCGTCCATGTGGTACGCCGCGAGGGGGACCTCCGACGTGCCGACCAGGTAGTAGTCGTCCTTCTCCAGGTGGTACACGTTCTCCGCGGCCTGGCCGAGGAAGCCCGTACCCTCCATGGCGCGCGGGCGGACCAGCGCGGGGGTCAGCATGGGGACGAAGCCGGCTTCGGTGGCCTGCGTGATCGCCGCGTTGACCAGGGCCAGCTCGAGCAGCGCGCCGATGCCGGTCAGGTAGTAGAAGCGCGATCCGGACACCTTGGCGCCGCGCTCCATGTCGATGGCGCCCAGCGCCTCGCCGAGCTCCAGGTGGTCCTTGGGCTCGAAGCCCTCCGCGCCGAAGTCACGGATCGTGCCGTGAGTCTCGAGGACGACGAAGTCCTCCTCGCCGCCGACCGGTACGTCCTCGTGGACGATGTTGCCGAGCAGCAGGAGCAGCCGCTTGGCCTCGGCGTCGGCTTCGTCCTGCGCGGCGTCGGCCGCTTTGACCTCGGCCTTCAGGTGATCGGCCTTCTTGAGGAGCTCGGCGCGCTCCTCGGGGGTGGCCTTGGGGATCAGCTTCCCGAGCGACTTCTGCTCGGAGCGGAGTTCGTCGAAGCGGACGCCGGACGACCTGCGCAGCTCGTCGGCGGAGAGCAGGGCGTCGACGAGTGCGACGTCCTCTCCACGGGCGCGCTGGGAGGCGCGAACACGGTCGGGGTCCTCACGGAGCAGGCGAAGGTCAATCACCCCTCAAGGCTACCGGTGCGGGGATCCACCACTCGAACCGATATCGACGAGTGCAGCGTTTTGTCGTGATTGCCGGAATTCATAATCCTGGAGGAATCGCGGACCGACGGGTGGATCAGGACGTCAACGAAAAAGTCTCATTGCCTCGAAAAGGGAGCAAGTGCGTCTTCGGCTTGACGCATCGCCGGTGCGCGTGAGGGGAGTTGAAGGCGTCGGCGGGACGCGTTGTCCACAGGTTGCTGTCGATCCGATTAGTTATCCACAGGCTGTGAGGAAGAACTGTGGATGCCGGAAAAGATCGCTCCGAAAGCGGCACGGCGGGGCAGGAATCCGTAGTCCACACCTGGCTCATGCACTCATTCGGGTGGGTATTCCCTGTTCCGGTGAGTTGAGCGACGGAATCGGCGTGGCGCGAGGGGTGTGGGTACCCGTGGAGAATCCGGGACGGCGGAGGTGTTTTGTCGGAGATGTCGATTTTTGGTGCCGACTTGTCCCCAGGTCGAGGTGTCGTCCTGTGGATAACTTTGTGTGTGGAGTGAAAATCTGCAGATAGGGCCGACAGGGAACGTGGACAGGCCTTCCCGCAGCTCTTCAGACCCGGCCGTCCTGGCTGCGGGCCAGCCAGTCGGACGCCTCGGTGAAGTCCGTGTCCGATGTCCCGGTCCGCAGGGGGCTCACCTCATCAGGCGTGACCCCCGCGCGCGGATACGACCCCAGGAAGCGCACCTTCGGGCAGATCCGCTTCAGTCCCATCAGCGCTTCGCCGACGCGGCGGTCCGAGATGTGTCCCTCCGCGTCCACGGCGAAGCAGTAGTTCCCGATGCCCTCCCCGGTGGGACGGGACTGGATCAGCATCAGGTTGACCCCGCGGACGGCGAACTCCTGGAGCAGTTCGAGAAGGGCGCCCGGGCGGTCGTCGCCGAGCCAGATGACCACGGAGGTCTTGTCGGCCCCCGTCGGTGCGGACGGCCGGGCCGGGCGTCCCACCAGCACGAAACGGGTCTGAGCGTTCTCCGCGTCGTGGATCTCCGTCACCAGCGGTTCCAGCCCGTAGGTCGCCGCGGCGAACTCACCGGCGAAAGCGGCGTCGTAGCGGCCTTCCTGGACCAGTCGTGCTCCGTCGGCGTTGGAGGCTGCCGACTCCCACACCGCGTTGGGCAGGTGGGCCGCCAGCCAGTTGCGCACCTGGGGCTGGGCGGCGGGGTGGGCGGTGACGGTCTTGATGTCCGACAGCTTCGTCCCGGGACGCACCAGCAGCGCGAAGGTGATGGAGAGCAGCACTTCCCGGTAGATCATCAGCGGAGCGCCCGATGTCAGCTCGTCGAGCGTCGCGCTGATCCCGCCCTCGACGGAGTTCTCGATGGGGACGAGCGCTGCCGCGGCCTCCCCGCCGCGCACGGCGTCCAGCGCGGCCGGCACCGAGACCATCGGGACGAGTTCACGGGTCGCGGCTTCGGGGAGGGTGCGGAGGGCGACCTCGGTGAAGGTGCCTTCGGGGCCGAGGTAGGCGTAGCGCGTGGCTGACATACGGTCACCTTAATGGGCCGACGGCCGGGGCATGCGCTTCTCGCCCGCCGAGGACGGGGCCCGTGCCCCGCGCTCGCTGCGGGGCGGCCCCGAGGCGGTTCATGCCTCCAGCAGACGCTGCCCCACGTACTCCCCGGACGCGGCACCTCCGGGTACGGCGAACAGACCGCTCGCCTCGTGCCGGATGAACGGGGAAAGCGCGTCCCCACGGTCGAGTTTGCGCTGCACCGGAATGAAGCCCTTGAACGGATCGGCCTGCCAGCAGATGAAGAGCAGTCCGGCGTCCGGGGTCCCGTCCTCCGAGATGCCGTCGTGGTACGAGAACGGGCGGCGCAGCATCGCGGCGCCGCCGTTCTGTTCGGGGGCGGAGATCCGGGCGTGCGCGTTGCCGGGGATCAACAGTTTGCCGTCGGGCCCCGCCTTGTCCAGATCCAGGGCGGTGTCCTCCGCGCCACCGCTGAGCGGGGCGCCGTCCGCCTTGCGCCGGCCGATGACCTGTTCCTGGCGTTCGACCGTGAGGGCCTCCCAGTCGTCCAGGAGCATCCTGATCCGGCGGACCACGGCGTACGAGCCGCCTGCCATCCAGGCGTACGCCGATGAGCCGCCGGCCGGTACGAAGATCCGCTCCCCGAAGTCGCTCTCGGTGGGTTCCGGGTTGTTGGTGCCGTCCACCTGGCCCATCAGATTGCGCGTGGTCATCGGCCGGTCCGTGGCACCGGGGGAGCGGTTGAAGCCGTTCATCTGCCATCGCACCCGGGCGGCCTGACCGGCCTCCTTCTGGAGGGCACGCAGCGCGTGGAAGGCGACGAGTGCGTCGTCGGCGCCGATCTGGACCCAGAGGTCACCCTCGGACCGCTTGGCGTCGAGGCGGTCGGAGGAGAAGGCCGGCAGCGGATCCAGTGCGGCAGGCCGGTGGTCCGTCAGGCCGGTGCGGGTGAAGAAGGTCCGTCCGAATCCGAAGGTGACGGTCAGGGAGGAGGGCCCGGCATCCAGGGCCACCCCGGTGTCGTGCCCCCGGCCGGTGTCCGCGGGCTCACCGGCCATCAGCCGTTCCGCCATGGCCGACCAGCGGCGCATCAGGGCGGCTGCTTCCTTGCGTCCCGCGCCGGGGGCGAGGTCGAAGGCGACCAGATGCCCGCGGGCCTGAAGCGGAGTGGTGATCCCCGCTTGGTGTTTCCCGTGAAACATCGCCTCGGCCGAGCCGACCGAGGTCAGCGGTACCGGTGCCTCCCCACGCATCACGGCATGACCGCCCGCGCCGCCCGCCGCGCCCAGGACGATGCCTGCCGCCCCGGCCGCGCCTGCGCTGCCGATCAGTTTCCTCCGGGAGACGCCGACCGTGCCGGCCGGGCCGGAGGCGCCGCGGCGTACAGCGGCGTCGCTCTCCCTGGGGTCGTCCTTCTTCGTGCCCATCCTGCTCAGCCGATCTTCACGTTCTTGTCGATGGTTGTCTGGTCGATGTCCGACGTACGCACCGTCACGGCGACCTTCCAGTCGCCCGCCATCGGGATCTGCACGCCGCTCGCGGTCCAGTGCCCCACGGCGAGGCGGTCAGGGACGACCGGCAGCGGGCCGATGTCTTTGGACTCCAGGGTGAAGGCGAGCTTCACCTCGGGGACATCGAGCGGGCGTTCGTCAGGTCCGTCGATCCAGAGGTGCAGACTGTTCGAGCCGGTTCCGCCGGGCGAGATGTCCAGTCGCATCGTTCCCTTGCCGTTCTGCCCGCCGGTGTCGAAGGGCAGACTCAGGTTGACCGGTCCGCCGGTCGCGGGCGCGGCCGCCGCCGTGGTGTTCCCACGGGCGGCCTCCTCCTCGGTGCGGCCGGGCTCGGTGGCCGTCAGGATCGTCGTGACGACGAGGAGCACCACGGCGATGCCCGTCTCCACCATCACGGAACGTCGTAGTCCGGAGCGCTCCGGATCTGCGTCGCGGGTGCGCTTCTCCTTCGTCGCCGTCAGAGCGGCACGCTGCCTGGCGAGCTGGGCGGCACGCTCCGGCGCCACCTCCTCGTCGGTCCGGTCCGCCTCAGGCGGAGCCGGTTGCGCCGACCCGGCCGGCGGAGCCGACAGCCCCGGTTCCACCGGAACGGGAGGCTGTGCCGGCTCCGGGACAGCCGGACCGGTGCCGGCGGTGGCACCGGCGCGCTCGGTCAGCCGACCCGTCCACCGCCGGGATATCCAGGCGACGCCGATGAGCAGGGCGACGAGAGCCACTTTGACGAGCAGCAGCTGCCCGTACCGGGTGCCTGTCAGCGCCGACCACGAACCGACCTGCCGCCAGGACTGGTAGAGCCCGGTTCCGGCGAGGACGACCACACTGCCGAACGCCAGACGGGAGAACCGCCGTACCGCGCCGCTCGTGAGGTCCGGCACCCGGTACAGGGCGACCAGCAGCGCGGCGAGTCCGCCCAGCCAGCCGGCCACGGCGAGCAGGTGGAGCATGTCGACCGGCATGGCGATGCCCGGCTGGAGGCCCGTCGAGGCGTGCTCGGCCAGGGCCCACGTACCGGTGATCCCCGTGGCGATGACCGCTCCGCCCGTCGCGAGCCCGAAGGTGAGGTCCTGCTTCTCCTTCTCGTCCTCACGTTTGGCGTACGCCCCGAACAGGACGGCGATGAACAGCGCGGAGGCGCCGAGGAGCAGCAGCCTGGACACCAGGGCCGCCCCCGGCCTGGTGTCGAGCACGGTCTGGAGGCCGCCGAGGTCGAAGGCGTCCGCGAGCTTGCCGGAGCCGGTGTACGGGTGGCGCAGGAGCAGCATGACCAGGGTGGCCGCGGTGAGGGTGACCCAGCCGCGTACGACGAGCCGCTGCAGCGGCCGCGCGCCCGCCCCGCGCTGCCAGCAGGCGAGCACGAAGGCCGATCCGCCCGCGAGCAGGATGAATCCGGCGTACGCGGCGTAGCGTGCGATGCCGTAGAGGGCGCCCACGAGCCCACCGCCGGCTCCACCCGAGGGCAGGTCGACGGTGGTTTCCGAGGGAGCGCCGACGGAGAAGGTGAAGGCGCCCGAGACCGGATGGCTGTCCGCGGAGACGGCCTGCCAGGCCACGGTGTACGTGCCGTCGGGCAGCCCGCTGTGGAGCTGGACGCCGTACCGTACGGCGCCGCCGCTCGTCAGATCGCGGGGAGCGCCGGTGTCGGCCCGCTCCCCGGCCGGGTCGAGGACCCGGATCGAGTCGTCACCCACGGCGATCTGCTCGGAGAAGCTGAGTGTGACTTCCTCGGGGGCGGTGGCGACCACCGCCCCGTCCTGCGGATCGCTCCCCGTGAGAGCGGCGTGCGCGGACGCGGGGTTCGCGCCGGCCAGCACCAGACCGAACAGCAGGCTGATCAGCGTGGTGAGGAGCGCGACCGCGGCGAGCGGCCGCCGTGCGGGGGAGGGCCCGAAGCGCGGGGCGGTGGCTGTCATGGGACGTCAGTACCTCACTGCTTCTTCGGGTTGTAGGTGGTCTCCTTCACGGGAATGTCGACCTTGATGGGGTCGGCCTTCTCGAAGTGCAGTTCCACGGAGACCGTCTCTCCCCGTTTGGGCTGCTGCTTCAGGTCCGTGAACATGATGTGGTTGCCGCCGCGTTCGAGGTCGAGCTCGCCACCGGCGGGCACCTCGAACGACGTGACCATCCGCATCGTCCTGTCCTTCGTCTCGTGGATGGAGACGTCGTCCGAGAGGGAGCTGGTCACCGAGGTGAGCCGGTCGGTGACGTCGCCGTTGTTCCTCACGAGGAGGAAACCGGCCGCCATGTCGCTGACGGGCTGGGGCATGAAGGCCCCGGTCACCTCCAGCTGCGGCACGCCGTCCGGGGAACACGCCGTCAGCGCCAGCCCGGTGGTGAGGGCGAGGGCGCCGGCGACGGCTGTGCGGCGGTTCACGGGGTCTCCCCCCTGATGAGCTCCGGGAGGTCCTCGGTGTAGTCCTCGGCCGTGGTGTCCTCGCTGTAGAGCACGTACCCCTTGTCGGTCTTCGGGGAGAACGCGATGACCTGGGCGCCGTGCATGGAGACGACCGTGCCGTCCTTCTCCTTCTTCGGCGGGTCGATGCCGATGCCGATCTGCCGGGCTCCCGCCTGGATGGCCGGGAAGTCACCCGTGAGGCCGGTGAAGCCGGGGTCCTGCGCCTTGAGCCAGCTGCCCAGCGACGCCGGGGTGTCCCGTTCGGGGTCCGTCGTGACGAAGACGACCTGGAGCTTGTCCCGGTCGGCCTCGGGCAGTGCCCGCTTGGCGATGGCGATGTTGCTCATGGTCAGCGGGCACACGTCGGGGCAGTTGGTGTAGCCGAAGTAGATGAGGGTCGGCTTTCCCTTGGTCCGCTCGCGCAGGTCGTACTTCTTGCCGTGCGTGTCGGTGAGGACGAGGTCGGGCTTGGTGAACGGCTGGTCGAGCACGGTCGCGGGCTCGGACCCTGTCCCGGAGGAGACCTCGGCGACGGAGTCGTCCGCCGGGTCCCCGCCGCTGCCGCAGGCCGACAGGGTCAGCGCGGCCACGGCGGCGAACGCCGTGGCCAGCACTGTCTTCTTGCTGTGCATGGAGCGATTCCTGATCTGTGAATTACGGGTGGTGGAGCCGGTGGGATCAGGCGCTGCGGCGACGGCCGGCGAGGACGCCGAACGCGACCCCTGCGACACCGACGACGATGCCGACGACGCCCAGGACACGGGCGGTGCTGTCGGTGCTCGACGACGCGTCCTCCGAGGACGCCGTCGTCTCCTGGGCGTCCTCCGCCTCGCCGCTGCTGTCATCCGAGGCGGCACCGTGGGTGTCGGCCGCCGGGGCGGTCAGCGCGAGGACGGGAGCGGGGCTCTCGGGTTCTTCGCCGCCCTCGGCGGGCTCCTCGATCCAGCGGACGACTTCCTTGTTGCTGTAGGTCTGGAGCGCCTTGAAGACGAGCTGGTCGGCGTCCTCGGGCAGCTGTCCGACCGAGAGCGGGAACTGCTGGAAGAAGCCGGGCGCGATGCCACTGCCGTCCGCGGTCCAGGTCACCTTGGAGACCGCTTCGTTGATCTTCTTGCCGTGCACCTCGAGCGGCTGGGCCAGCTTGCTCTTGGTGACGTCGGTCTTCCAGCCGGCCACCGGCTGCGGGCTGACGGACGCCAGCGGGTGGTCGGCCGGGAAACTGATCTCGAGCTTGACGGTGGAGGCGTTGTCACGCTCGTTGGGGACCTTGAAGTTGACGGTGGCGTAACCGCCCTTGGCGGCTTCGCCCTGCGGCTGCACGCTGACGTGCGCGGAGGCGGTACCCGCCAGCAGCAGGACGCTGGACGCGGCGACGCCGCCGGCGAGGGCGATACGGGAAACGTTCATGGCAGGGATCACTCCAGGACACGAGGACGAGGTGGTCCGGCGCGCGGGGGCGCGACGGCATCACGGCCGCCTCCTCCCCGGAATCCCGGCGGAGGGGCCGCGTCAGGCTGCGCGTACGTATACGGGCGGCGGTCCGCGCCTGATCACCATGTGCTGGAGGACGTCCCCGGTGGCGGACACGGGCTCGTCGGCATCGCTGCCGACCGTGCGCGGTCCGTTCGCGGGCTGTCCCGGGAGACCCGCACGCAGCGCGCGTACGAGTGCCATCGCCGCCCGCAGCGCACGCAGCCTGGCCCCGGCCGCGAGCTGCCGGCCACCCTGCGCCGAGAGCCTGGCCAGCCGGAAGAGCGCGATCTCACCGCGGCGCAGCAGCCAGCCGGTGGCGAGCGCGGCGAGCAGGTGCCCCAGGAACATGGGCAGGCTGGGCAGGCCGGACATCACCGTGGCCAGGGCCGCCGGGTCGGCCGCGCCGGGCGCCACAGGGGTGTGCCCCTGGGCCACGGCCGCCGGGTCCAGGCCGGCCGTGGTCACGATGCGGTGGGCCTCGCCGGCACTCAGCTGCGCGGGTCCGGCACCGCACACCAGCCCGGCGGCGAAGCGGATCAGCGAGTCGTCCCCGGGCCCCGCCGCGGCGGCCGGAGCGTGACGCCCGAGCCCGAAGAGGACGTGCAGGGCGAGCTGCCCCGCCGCGAGGGCGGCGGTGATCGAGAGAAGGGTCCGTTCACGTCCGGCGAGAGCCGCGGCGACGGCGAACACTCCGGCGAAGCCGGCCGCCAGACTCCACCCGGACACGCTCGCACCCGCGGCGAAACCATGTCCGGCGGCGGCGAGCACGACACAGACCGCGGTGAACACCGCGGTCCTCAAAAGCCGCATACCGGCTCCGGCGCGTGCGACAGGCATAGACATGGCGGGGTCATCATCCCACTGGGCCCCCGGTCTCCGTACGGCAGGTCCGGAAGGTCGGCATCCGTCCCCATCAGGGGGTGATGCAGGGGGTTGCACCTGTTCGTGGGTGCCCGGGACCGGTTCACGGCCGCTCCCGGGCCGTCCTCCGGGCCTGACATACACCGGTGTACGGAATATCCGCATCCGCCGAATGAGCGCCGTCACGACGCATTCGTGCTTACGACGTGGTCATCGCGGCAATACGTAACGGTATGTCGAGCCGCAGCCAGGAGGCTGGAGCATGAGCATGTGGTGGTCACTCCATTTGCGGCGCGAAGCTGCGAGCGTTCCGCTCGCCCGTCGTTTCCTCCTCGGCACCATGGAGACCGCGGGGGTGGATCCGGACGTCTCCTACGACCTCTCGGTCGCACTCAGCGAGGCCTGTGCGAACGCCGTGGAACACGGCGGCGACCGCCCGGACGCGGGCAGGGCCGAAGACGCGGACTCCGCTCACGCCGGTGACGGACGGTCCGGGCACGCCTGTGGGCAGTACCGGGTCACCGCCTATCTGGACGGCGAGAAGTGCCGTATCGAAGTCACCGACTCGGGGCCCGGCTTCCCCTCCCGGCGCCCGTTTCGCGCCGGCGCGCAGCCACCCGCCGGGATGCCGCCGGATCCGGTGCCGTCCGCCGCTGACCCGGCGGGCGGGTCTTCGTGCGCGTGTACGGCGGTTCACCCTCCGGAAATGGCGGAGAGCGGCCGGGGGCTCTGCCTGATCGAGAAGCTCGCCGATCACGTCCACTTCGGCAACGGTCCGGGACGCGGTGCGGTGGTGAGCTTCGACAAGGTCCTGAAATGGCGGGAGGGCGCGCTGCTCATGGTCTCCTGAGCAGCGCGCCCTCCCGTGCACGGGGCGCGGCCCTCGGCGTCGCCCGTGTCAGCCCTTGAGCCGGGCCATCCATTCCTCGACCTCGTCGGCCCGGCGCGGCAGCGCGGCGGAGAGGTTCCGGTTGCCGTCCTCGGTCACGAGGATGTCGTCCTCGATCCGGACCCCGATGCCCCGGTACTCCTCGGGCACGGTCAGGTCGTCGGCCTGGAAGTACAGTCCGGGCTCGACCGTGAGGCAGACCCCCGGCTCCAGGGTTCCGTCGACATACGACTCCGTGCGCGCGACGGCGCAGTCGTGGACGTCCATGCCGAGCATGTGGCCGGTGCCGTGCAGCGTCCAGCGGCGCTGCAGGCCCAGCTCCAGGACCTTCTCCACGGACAGGTCGCCCAGGAGGCCCCACTCGACCAGCTTCTCGGTGAGGACCCGCTGAGCGGCATCGTGGAAGTCACGGAAGGCGGCGCCGGGCCTCACGGCGGCGATGCCCGCCTCCTGGGCCTCGTACACCGCGTCGTAGATCTTCCGCTGCAGCGGCGAGAACGTGCCGTTGACGGGCAGCGTCCGGGTCACGTCGGCGGTGTACAGCTCGTTGGTCTCCACACCCGCGTCGAGCAGGAGGAGTTCGCCGGAGCGGACCGCGCCGTCGTTACGGACCCAGTGCAGGGTGGTGGCGTGCGGGCCGGCCGCGCAGATCGAGCCGTAACCGATGTCGTTGCCTTCGACGCGGGCGCGCAGGAAGAAGGTGCCCTCGATGTAGCGCTCGCTCGTGGCCTCGGCCTTGTCGAGGACCTTCACGACGTCCTCGAAGCCGCGCGCCGTGGCGTCACAGGCCTTCTGCAGCTCGGCGATCTCGAAGGCGTCCTTGACCAGACGGGCCTCGGAGAGGAAGACGCGCAGTTCTTCGTCGCGCTCCGCGGTGACCTTGTCGGTGAGGGCGGCTTCGATGCCCGCGTCGTGTCCGCGGACGTTGCGCACCGGGCCGGCGGCCCCGGCCAGCGCGGCCGGGAGCTCGCGGACGTCCTTCGCCGGGATGCCGAGCAGCTGCTCGGCCTCGGTGAGGGAGTTGCGGCGGCCGACCCAGAGCTCGCCCTGGCCGTCGAGCCAGAACTCGCCGTTCTCACGGTCGGAGCGGGGCAGCAGGTAGACCGTCGCCTCGTGTCCGCCGTCGGCCGGCTCGAGCACCAGGACGCCGTCCTGGGTCAGGTCGCCGGTGAGGTACGCGTACTCGGTGGAGGCACGGAAGGCGTACTCGGTGTCATTGGAACGGGTCTTCAGGTTGCCCGCGGGAATGACGAGCCGCTCGCCCGGGAAGCGCGCGGAGAGCGCGGCACGGCGGGCGGCGGTGTACGAGGCCTGGGCGATCGGCTCCAGGCCGTGCAGCTCGGTGTCGGCCCAGCCCGACTTCATGTTCTCGGCGAGCTCATCGGAAATGCCCGGGTACAGGCCGTTCTTCCGCTGCTTGATCGGCTCTGCTTCCGCTGTTTCCGGGATCTCCGGGGCGAGCTCCTCAGACACGTTTTGTCCTCCTTGTACGACACTGGACCCCATCCATCGTACGGGCGTACGGAAGGGGCCCGGTGGCGGAAGACCTCTTCCGGCTCCGGACCGCTGCGGGCGTCCTCAGTCGAAGCGGGCGGCCAGCAGCGCGATGTCCCCGGCGCGGTCGCTCCGGTCCGCGCCGTCGGGCAGCACGGCTCGCAGAACATGGTCCGCGACGGCACCGGGATCCTGCCGCAACGCCTTCGGGACACCGGCCGCCGCCGAGTGCAGCCGCGCGAACGCCTGGTCCGTGGTGGCTCCGGTGCGGTGCAGCAGGCCGTCGGTGTAGAACAGCACCGTCTCGCCGGCCCGGGGCGTGAATTCCACGCTCGGGGCCTCCCAGCAGGGGAGCATGCCCAGCGGCGCGGAGAGAGTCGTCTCGACGAACTCGGTGCGCCGCTCCCCCGTCACCAGCGGCGGAGCGTGCCCTGCGCCGGCGAGCACGATCGTGCGCCTGCCGGGTTCGCAGTATGCGTAGAGGGCCGTCGCCGAGCGGGCCGGTTCGGTCAGCCGCAGCAGCAGTTCGAGATCGGACAGCACGGCGACGGGGTCCTCGCCCTCCATCACGGCGTAGGCACGCAGACCGGCGCGGAGCCGGCCCATGGCGGCCAGGGCGGACGGCCCGGAGCCGCCGGCCGAGCCGACGGACAGGCCGAGCGCGTCGCCCGGGAGGGGGAGCGCGTCGTACCAGTCGCCACCGCCCTCGGGCGCGGCCCGGTGGCGGGCGGCGAGCCGCACGCCGGGGATCCGGGGCAGTCTGCCGGGGAGGAGTTCCTCGGCGAAGGCGGCGGCGTGCGCCCTGACGCGTTCCAGTTCGAGCAGGCGGGCCAGGTGCTCGGCGGCGAAGCGGGCGTACACCTCGACGAGATGGCACTGGCGTTCCAGCGGTTCGGCCGGTTCGTCGTACAGCCAGACGGCCGCGCCGAGCCTCCCGGCGGCTTCGGTGGCGAGGGGCTGGGCGTAACTGGCGGCGTATCCGAGCCGGACGGCGACCTCACGGCAGCGGGGATCGAGGCCGGCGTCGCCGAGGATGTCGGGGCTTGCCAGGGGCGCGTCGCTGTCCGGGAGACCGTCGAGGAAACGGCCGTAGGCGGTGGCACTGCGGGGCAGCGTCTCGATGTGGCCCAGTTCGGCGTGTTCCAGGCCGAGCCCGATCGTGCGGGACGGCCCGCCGCCGTCGGCGGGTTCGAGGACGAGGAGCCCCCGGCCGGCCCCCACCAGGGCCGCCCCGGCAGCCAGGAGCTCGGGAAGAGCGCTGTCCAGGGTGCTGGTCGTGGTCAGCCGTTCGGTGAGTTCGTGCAGCGTGGTGAGGTCGGAGACCCAGCCGGCCAGCCGGTCCTGGAGGAAGGCTCCCGGCGCGGAAGGCGCACCTTCCGTGGGCGAGGCAGTGTGCGTCGAAACAGGAACCATGGAGTCGATTCCAGCCACTTTCGGAAGGCGGGGGGAGCTCATGGCATTCGGCTTCCCGATCGGTGCGTTCTGTCGAATAGCATCGCGAACCCTCATGTCGTTCTGCGCCGCTATCGGGGCAACCACATGTACACGCACCCAGATGTACACGCACAAGTAAGGTGATGTCCAGCATTGTCCTTCCGGTTCTTACGGTGTCCGTGGGACGGTTAACCTGGCTGAAAAATGCACCCCTGGGCGACTTTTTGCGATCGACTGGGTGCGCTCGACAGGGGCACCCTCGGGGTGAAATGCCGGAGGGAGCGTCATCCAGGGCATGCTGGGTACGTAATCGTGGATGGCCAGGGGTGGTGTGAGAGCCCCGGAACCCGACAGCGAGCCCGGGCGTCCTCACTGGTGACGGCCGCCCGCCGACCCCGAGCAGCGGGGTTGCACAAGGGGCGGCACGCGCGACGCGCACGCCGGCCGCGCGATGTTTCGACCTGACTCGGCTCGGTTCAACTCGGTTCGACTCGACTCAGCTCCATTCTGTTCGGTTCCACTCTGCTCGGCTCGGCTCACGCTCGGCACCGGCTGCTCGGTCGTTCCGCAGACCCGATGAGTGAGCACGCACGGCGAAGAGACGCACACGTGGTGTAACGAGCACGTGGTGCGATGTGGACCTCGGCGTTCAACGGAAAGGAACGAGCGCTCATGCGCGAGATCCTCGGAAGGCGACGCAGGCACCGGCCACGGCGCAAGGGAAGTTCCGCCCAGCTCGACGCGGCGCTGATCTGTGCCACCGTCCGGAAGTGGCCCGTGCTCCCCGGAGCAGGGCTGGCGACAGGAGCCGTACGCGGCGAACGCGGCCGCGGCTGCGCCTGTCCCGATCCCGAGTGCGCCGTACCGGGCGCACACCCCTTCGACCCCGGGCTCCTCGCGGCGACCACCGACGCACGCATGGTGCGCTGGTGGTGGACCAACCGGCCCACCGCACCGGTCGTCCTGGCCACCGGCGGCCAGGCGCCCTGTGCGCTGAGCCTGCCGGCCGTCGCCGGCGCCCGGGCGCTGGCCGCACTCGAGGGCATGGGGCTGCGGCTCGGCCCCGTGGTGGCGACCCCCACCAGGTGGTCGCTGCTGGTCGCCCCGTACACCCTGGAACGGCTCGGTGAACTGCTGCACGCCCAGGACCGGGTGCCCAGTTCCCTGCGGTTCCACGGGGAGGGCGGCTATCTCCTCCTGCCTCCCTCCGAGGTGGGTGCGGGGCAGGTGCGCTGGGAGCGCGCGCCGGAGGCGGGGGACGCGGCGCCGTGGCTCCCGGATGTGGAGTCGGTCCTGGACGCGCTCGTCGAGGCGAGCAACAGCGCTCCGGGCGACGGCAGCCGGCTCGCGTACTGAGCGGTCGGCGGCGCGCCGACGCGTGGGGTGTGGGCGGCTCACTCGTTCAGGGTGCGGGCCGCCCGCCCCGGCGGGGACGCCGGATTTCTGTCCGAAAGCGAATGCCCGAAGGCCGACGGCCGGTACCGCTGCGCGCCGGCACGGGGCCGGCCTCGTACGGGTGGCTGCCGGAGCGCGGACCTGTGGCGGGGCGGATGTGCCCGGGCGGGAGACGGACGCGGGCCGGACTTTCGCCGCAGGCCGCCGACGCGCTGAGCCTCCGGGGGCGCACCCCGGGCGTCCGGGCCCGGAAACGAGAAGGTCCGGCCGCTGGCGACGGGGGATGCACCAGCGACCGGACTTCCAGAACCGTAACAAGAGATCTGCTGTGAGCAAATTCGATCTCGCCTATTCGGACAGTGATTTACCGACGAGTACGCGAATCGTGACCGGAGTGCCCGCCCCGTCCCGGACTGTCGTCACTGTCAGCTGAGCGTGACCTGGCGGTTGGTGAGCCCGCCACGTGCCCGGCGTTCCTCGCCCGTCAGCGGAGCGTTCGAGGCGAGGGCATCGACGAGCCGCTCCGCGAACTGTGCAGCGGGCTTCTCGCATTCCTCGGCCCCCGTCGCGCTCGGCAGGTCCCAGACCGGGACCATCAGTCCGTGGGCCCGGAACGAGCCCACCAGGCGGGTCCCTTCGCCGAGCGAGGAGGCGCCCGCCGCGTGCAGCCGGGCGAGGGCGTCGAGGAGCTGCTCCTCGGGGTGCGGCATGACCCAGCGCAGATGGTTCTTCTCCGGCGTCTCGCACCAGTAGGCCGCGTCCACGCCGGAGAGCCGGACGGTGGGGATGGCCGCGGCGTTGGCCCGCTCCAGGGAGGCGGACACCTCGGCCGTGGCGTTCTCCGCGTCCGGGACCCAGAATTCGAATCCGGTATGCACGACCGGCTCGAACGGGGCGTCCGGGTCGAGGACGTCCTGCAGCCGCGGGCCGTCGGCGGGCACCCGGCGGGCGGTGACCGGCGAGCCGGGTTCGGCCTCCAGCGCACGCCGCAGCGTGTCGGCGAGGTCGCGGCTGAGGTCGCCGGACGAGGTGTCGTTCTGCAGGGCGAGGAGGACGGAGCCGTCGTCGCGGCGCAGCGCCGGCCACGCCATCGGCAGTACGGTCGCGAGCGTCACGGAGGGCACGCCCTCGGGCAGCCCGCCCTTCAGCGTCAGCCCGACGGTGGCGGCGGGGACCAGCTCGCGCAGGGCGATCCAGTCGCACTCACCGGAGATTCCCTCGAAGGGACGCTGGACCAGCTCGGTCACGGCGTGGGCGGCGGCGCGTCCGTGACACGCCTTGTAGCGGCGGCCCGAACCGCACGGGCAGGGTTCACGTGCCCCTACGACCGGGATTTCACCGTCCTTGAGCTGCGGCTTCCCGGCCTTGGACTGAGGGCGCTTCTTGGCCATGGTGGGCGTTCTCCCGATTGCGACAGTGCGGTCTCGGGCGCGAGCCTAGCCGTCCCTCGCACGGCCGGGGCGCACCTGCCGTGACACCTTCGCGGCCCACTGCGCCGTGCCGCCCCGGCCCGGCTCGTCGTGCGCTCTCAGCCCGCGTCGTCGAAGGCGTCGAGGGCGTCGGCGAGCTCCAGCCCTTCGAGCGGGCCGAATCCACTGATCCCGTTGAAACTGTTCGATCCGTCCAGGGCGTTCAGCCCGGTCCGTTCGCGGCGTGCGGGCCTCGTGCCGCCGGGGGGCGCTGCGCTGAAGCCCGTGTTCCCGTGGTCCGCGGGGACCAGGGCCCAGACGGTGACCTCACCGACGGTGTCGTCCCGCACGCCCCACTCCTGGGCGAGGGCGCTGATGATGTTGAGTCCGCGCCCGCCGCGCGCGGTGACCGACGGGGTGGCCGGGGCCGGCCTGGTCGGCCCGCCGCCGTCCGTGACCTCGACGGTCAGGTCACCCCTCGTGTCCACGCGCCATGCGGCGCGGATGTCGCCGTCGCCCACCTCTGAGTGCTTCCCCAGCGGCCTGCCGTGCCGGCAGGCGTTGCTGAGCAGTTCGGAAAGGATCAGTACAGCGTCGTCGACCACGGTGTCCGAGACCCCGTTGCTGCGCAGTTGCTCGCGCATACGGCGTCGCGCCTGCCCCACGCCCGCAGGGCCATGGGGTACGGCCATGCTCGACGACGTGGGCACTTCCTGTGCCACCACAAACGCCACCCCCGAGACCTCCTTCGCCCCACGCCACGGATTGGATGCCCTCCTGGACTGCGCCGGAAACCGGCCAAAGCCCTGCCGGTGATGCACTCGTAACGATCGGTTGCGCAGTGAATGCGCCGGTGCACCCCTGGTGACCGAGGTCAGGAGCGGCCAAGTTGTGACAGGACCTGCCTCGGGCGGTTCGTGATGATCGCTTCCACTCCGAGGCGCGCGCAGAGTTCGACGTCCTCCGGTTCGTTCACGGTCCAGACGTGCACCTGGTGCCCCGCCCGGTGCAACCGCTCGACGTAACCGGGGTGACTGCGCACGATCCGCATCCCCGGGCCGGCGATCCGGGCCCCGGCGGGGAGCCGCCCGTCACGCAGCCGCGGTGAGACGAACTGCATCAGGAAGACGGTGGGCAGGGTGGGGGCGGCGGCCCGGATGCGGTACAGGGACCGGGCCGAGAAACTCATGACGCGTACCGGGGAAGGGCCGCCCGCCGGAGGGGCGTCCAGGCCGAACCGCTTGAGCAGGTGGAGCAGTCGCTCCTCGACCTGGCCGGCCCAGCGCGTGGGGTGTTTGGTCTCGATGGCCAGCTGGAGCGGCCGGCCCGCCGCCCGGACCTCGTGGGTGAGTTCGAGGAGCCGCTCCAGGGTGAGTACGGACGTGAGCTCACCCGGCACCGGGTCCCAGTCCGGGGACTCCTCGTGGTCCTTCCAGGACCCGAAGTCGAGGGCGGTGAGATCGGCCAGCTCCAGGGCGGAGACGGCGCCCCGGCCGTTCGACGTGCGGTTCACCCTGCGGTCGTGCACACAGACGAGCTGACCGTCGGCGGTGAGACGCACATCGCACTCCAGGGCGTCCGCCCCGTCCTCGATGGCCTTCCGGTACGCGGCCAGGGTGTGCTCGGGGGCGTCGTCCGAGGCCCCGCGGTGGGCGACGACCTGGATGGGAGACTGCCGTGAGGGTAGGCGTGCGTGGGTCACCGCGACATCGTGTCACCGAGACGCGTCGGGTGTGGACACCTTGTTTGCGTAGGACCTTTTTGCCTGATGTAAAGATTGGCGTGCGGATGCACAGGTCCTGCTTACAGTGGCCTGACGTGCTGTGGGAAAAGCTGACTGCAGACACGTGCACAGCGGATCTCTTGCCGAATGCCGAGTGGAACCGAGGAGTAAAGAGCTGTGAGCACCGAGAACGAGGGCAACGAGGGCAACACGGTTCCGTCCGTACCGTCCGTTCCGCCCGCACCTCCCGTGCCGGCTGCTGCTCCTGAGAGCACCCCGCAGGGAGGTCACTCCGCGCCGGAGGTCCCGCCCGCCGCTCCCGCGGACGCACCGACGGCCCCCATTCCGGCCGCCACGCACCACCAGGGGGCAGAGCCGTCCGCCGCCGGGCACGAGCCGCCCCCCTACGCGCCGCCGTCGCCGCAGCAGTCCACGGCAGGCTCGGCCGCCTGGCCTCCGCCCCCGCCCGCCGTCCCCTCGTACGCGGACGGAGGCAGCCCCCCGGCCTGGGGAGCCCCGGCACCCTCGGAGTCCGGGTCCCCGCGCAAACGCCGGGCGAGCGGTCTGGTCGCCGCCGTGGCGGTGGCCGCCCTGGTCGCGGGAGGCTTCGGCGGTGCCCTCGGTTACTGGGCCGCCGACAGCAACGGACTCGGTTCCTCCTCCGGGTCCACCACGGTCGCCGCCTCCAACAGCCCGAAGGACTTCAAGCGCGACCCGGGCACGGTCGCGGGCGTCGCGGCGGGCGCGCTGCCCAGTGTGGTCACCATCGACGCGCAGTCCGGCGACGGCGAGGGCGGCACGGGCACCGGCTTCGTGTACGACAGGGAAGGCCACATCCTCACGAACAACCATGTGGTGGCTTCCGCGGCGGACAGCGGTCAGCTGTCCGCGACGTTCTCCGACGGCAAGAAGTACGACGCCGAGGTCGTCGGCCGGGCCCAGGGCTACGACGTGGCGGTGCTGAAGCTGAAGAGCCCCCCGAAGGGCCTGACCCCGCTGCCCCTGGGTGACTCGGACAAGGTCGCGGTGGGCGATTCCACCATCGCGATCGGCGCGCCGTTCGGTCTCTCCAACACGGTCACCACGGGCATCATCAGCGCGAAGGACCGTCCGGTCGCCTCCGGCGACGGTTCCAGTAACAAGAACTCGTACATGAGCGCCCTGCAGACCGACGCCTCGATCAACCCGGGCAACTCGGGCGGACCGCTCCTGGACGCGGGTGGTGCGGTCATCGGCATCAACTCCGCCATCCAGTCCACCAGCGGTGGCGGCGTCGGGCAGTCCCAGGCCGGCTCCATCGGCCTCGGCTTCGCCATCCCGGTCAACCAGGCGAAGAACGTCGCCGAGCAGCTGATCAAGACGGGCCAGCCCGTCTACCCGGTGATCGGCGCGACGGTGACGATGGAGGAGAAGACCGGTGGCGCCGTCATCTCGGACGCGGGCACGGACGGCACCCCGGCTGTCACCCCGGGCGGCCCCGCGGCAAAGGCCGGGCTGAAGGCCGGCGACGTGATCACCAAGTTCAACGACACGGTGGTCGAGAGCGGTCCGACGCTGATCGGCGAGATCTGGACCTACAAACCGGGCGACAGGGTCACGCTCACCTACACGCGCGACGGCAAGACGTCCACGGCCGAACTGACCCTGGGTGAGCGCAAGGGAGACAGCTGACCGGCCGGGCGCGCCCCACGCATCGGACCGGCCCCGGGCACGGATCGCCGCGTCGATGCGGGCGGGCTGCCCGAGCGGCCTGAGGAACGGTCCCGGAGGCCTTCGTGACGGGACCCCTGGCCGGCCGTCCGGGCTCAGGAGCGCTCGCGAACGGCCGGGTTGTTCAGGCAGAGCGCGATGTTCCGCACCGCGGCGGTGAGTTCCTCGATCACCCGGGCCGCCTGCTCCGCGTTGTGGAAGACCGGGCGTTCCGTCAGGGCCAGGCCCAGTTCCTGGGCGGACCGGAGAGCCGGCTCGACGCTCTCGGCGGAGGGGGTGGCCGCCGCGGACGTCTCGGCCGCCGGCGGGAGCTTCGGCACCACCGGTTCTGCCGCCGGCGCGCCGGAGGCCGCGGATGCCGGCTGGTACGAGGATTCGGGTACGGCCGGTGCCGGTGCGCCGGACGCCGGTGCGCCGGCCCCCGGCGTCTCCCGGTGTCCGTCGGCCCAGGTGTGGGCGGCGCCGAAATCACCCGTCGTGGAGGTGCACTCCTCATCCGGCCACCCCGGCGCGGTCGGCACGGACTGCGCGGGACGGGAAGCCTGTTCGAGGTGGGCGGATGCGTCCCGCGCCTGCCGCGTCCGGGGGAGCACGAAGTGCTCGAAACCCGGGAACGCGGGAGCGGCGGAGGACGCGGGGGACGCGGAGGGGCCGGGATGGCGCGGGTGGTACTCGGTCTGCCACTGCATGCGGTAGCAGTCGACCTGGTCGGCGCAGGAGGTGCGGGCGTGGAAGACGGCCGTGTCCTTCCCCAGGTCCGGGTACCAGAGGTTGGGTCCGGGGAAGCGCACGGTCCGCACCCGCGGCTTGATCGGCTCGGCGCACCCCATGCAGCAGTTCTCCGGCACCATGAGCGGGATGCCGCCGTTCTGCTCCGGCGAACGGGGGCCGCCCTCCCAGCGGTACTCGCCGTGACGGCAGGGCGGTAGTTCGCCGCAGGCGCGGCAGACGGCGTAGTGCTCGGGGAGGACCCGCCAGTCGTGGCTGGCGGGCGCGCACCAGTGCTTCGACGCGGAGCGGGGCAGGTTCTCGTTACGCAGCACCAGTACCACCGGGCGCTTGTAGAACTCGGTCCGTTCCGGGGCCGGTTTGACCGCCTGGTTGTTGGCCCGCCGCAGTTCGTTGGCGTGCCACCACAGTTCCACGTGGTCGCGCCACGCCTTCTCGTAGGAGTCCGGCCACCGGTCGCTCGGATAGCAGTTGATCTCCAGGATCCGCCACGCCTGCCGGTCCAGTACCACGATGGAGCCGGCCCGCAGTCGCATGTGCGTCCCGTTGTCCCCCTCGTCCGGCCAGTCATGCCGGCCGATATGGGTGGGCTGGTCTGGGAGCCACTCGCACACCTGCATGACATGCTCCTCGGTAAGGGAACTTCCTAGTTTCAACTGGGGCATTAAGGAACATTCTGACAAACAGGACTTTTAGGTCGGTTCAGACACGCGCACGCTGTTGATCGAAGGTGACCGGAAACGCCTCCCGTGCCCTCGCTCCCTTTCGCGCACATCGCTGCTGCCAGGTCTTTCGGCCCCGGATCCGATATCGGGCCCGGTCTGCCGCCGACGCGTGGACGGCGGCTTCGTACCCTGGTGACCACATCCGACACTCACCCGTATGTGTGGTGATGCACGGATTGCTGTCCCTCCGTACGTGTACATCACTTTGCGTGCCCGTCGCCGAATGCCCTACGACGGCACGCCGGGGGACCCGGAAAGTGGTATGGGTGCGAGCAGCGACGGCCTCGCTGTGGACCACCGCCTCTCGCGACGCGCGCGCCGGGTACGCTGTACCCGCTCCGTCCCTGATGGGCGGTGCGTGGGTGGGTTGCCCGAGCGGCCTAAGGGAACGGTCTTGAAAACCGTCGTGGCGCGAGTCACCGTGGGTTCAAATCCCACACCCACCGCAGACGAGAGGCCCCTGACCGGGAACACCGGTCAGGGGCCTCTCGCCTGGGAGCGGTCCCGGCTCAGGGACGGTCGGTGGGGTGCGCGCCGCCTCCCGTGCCCCGGTGGGTACCCGTGTCGTGTGTCTTCTGCCGACGAGGGATGAGTCCGAGCAGACCCAGAAGACCGGCAAGGCCCCAGATCCCCCATCCTCCGCCGTCATCGTCCTTCTTGTCGTCGTTCTGGGCCTGGGGCTGAGTAGCCTGCGCGGCAGCCGTTCGGGCCGCCACCGGCGTCTGTGCTTCCGCGGTGACCGCAGCGGGCCCCGCGAGGAGAGCGGCGGTCAGGACGGCACCGATAGTCGTGCGACGCATGGGTCCTCCTTCTGTGGCCCCTACTGGACGGGGTCTTGTGCCCATGTCGCATGACGTCGGAGTGCCGTGCAACTCCGGTGGACGTGAAGACCTCCCCGGAAACCCGGCCGGGCCCGCTCTCCGGGCTCCGACAGCCGTCGGGGGCATTAGGCCGAACGGATGTCCGATCCGCCGGCCCGCATGTGGCCGGCCGGTGTCCCCGGGGGCCGGGCGGCTGCCGGCGGGCGCATGGTGCCGGACACCGCTGTGGCGCGGTTCTCCGCACGGTCACCGGGGCGGGAAGGATCTGTCCGGGGGAGCTTCGCCGGCGCCTTCCGCGGCGGTGACTCCGTGCGGGAGAAGGGCGGATGCGCGCAGGGCGGGGCGCCGCCCGCTGCCGGGGGCCGGCAGCGGGACGTGCGTGATCAAGCGGTACGTCGCGGGGCGGTCAGGCGTGCGGCCGAGGCGATCGCGGCGCGGGCCTCCTGTTCGGTGAGGCCCGTGCCGACCGCCGCGTCGGTGAGAGCGTCCGCGAGGTCGTCGCCGAAGCCGCGTTCGTACGCGCGGCAGGCCGCCCAGAACAGGCGGGTGTTGCGCTGGCCCTCGTGCGCGGCGCGTACGAACTGGACCAGGCCCTGTCCCTGCCGGGCGGGAGAGACCCGGTCGGCGGGGTGATGAGGGCGCGGTGGGGGCGTGAGCAGGCGCAGGAGGGCGCGGGGGCAGGGGGCCGGGGTCAGGTGGGCCGTGCCGGGGGCGAGTCTGTATCTGCCGTGGGCCGTGACCGAACCGGGCCCGACCAGGTAGCCGCCCGCTCCGCGTACGTCGATGCCGGGGGCGAGGCGGCCGGCGGAGTTGGCCACGGAGACACCGGACGGGCCCGTCAGCCAGAGGTGCCTGCCGCCGCTGGGCGTGAGCACCGTGACGGTGGCCGGGATGGTGAACAGGTGCTGCAGGGCGAGCTGCTGGAGTGCGGCCACGGAGTCGTTGCCGTGGGCCGTGTCGATGTCGAGGTCGATGCCGATGAGGTGGTGCGGGGGCCGCCCGCAGGCGATGCCGTACCCGGTGGCCCGGGGAGCCGCGGCGAAGAGCGCGCGGACGGCGGCCGGGTCGGTGGTGGCGTCGTGGACCCCGTGGCCGGGCAGCCCGCAGGCGCCCCGGCACCGCACGGGCGGGTCCTCGTCGCGGTGCGGTGAGCGCAGGGCGGGGAGCTTGGAGGCGGACAGCGGGAAGACGGGGAGCCCGCGCTCTGCGGCGGAGAGCGCATGGGCCAGGGCCAGGGTGGCGGTCTGCCGGTCGGTGGTGGCCATGGAGCTATTTTCGTACAACTGTTCGAAGAAAGGAAGAGGGCCTGGTACTGGGGTTCGGTGTTCGAGTGGGATGTTCACCTCGTGAGGGAGGTTTATCGGGTGTTCCTCACACGAACGGGGGGATCGCGCGGCATGGGAGGTTCGCCTGGGATGCGGTGGGCAGTTCTGCTCCCACGACGTCGTGACCACTACCGGGGCGGTCGGCCGACTGCTTCGGAAACCAGACGTATCGAGCCACGTTCTCGGTCCCCGGAGGAATTGACATGGCACATATCCGTACCGCTCGCGCTCTTGCCCTCGTTGCCGCCCTGCCTCTTGCCGCCACGCTGTTCGGAGGGGTCGCGGTGGCGGACAACGGTGCGTTCGCGAGGGACGGATCGAACGCGGGGGTGGCCACCATCGGGTCCGGCGGTGTCGGCGGGGACAACCTCGGCAATTCGTCCACGTCGCAGCAGCAGGCCGTCGGTGCCGGTGCCTCCAACCACAGCAATACGGTTCAGGTGAACAACTCGCCCTTCGCGTACATCGACCAGTCCACCTACAACGTCTATGTGACCTTCGGCCCGCTCTGGGTGAACTGAGCCCAGGGCCCGTGCGGCAGCGGCAGCGCCGCTGCCGCACGGGCCGCTTCCCTGCCGGTGAGGGTGCGTCCCCGGGGGTGAGGACCCTGAGGACGGGGTGGGCCACCTCCACCTTCAGGAGGTGCAGGCCGCCCGGCCCCTACAACCTGAGGCGGACGAAGCTTCGGGACCTGGGGCCGATCCCCTCGCCCGTGCCCGCTCCTAGCGTGGAGCCATGACCACGCCAGTCTGCACCGGCGCCTCCAGGGCGGCCGCTGCCTCCGCCGGACACCGCCGCTATCCGTCGTTCTCGTCGTACGTGAGGGCCCGGGGTCCCGTACTGCTGCGCACCGCCCGTTCCCTCACCGCGAACCCGAGTGACGCGGAGGACCTGCTGCAGACCGCCCTCACCAAGACATATGTCGCCTGGGAGCGGATCGAGGACCACGGGGCGCTCGACGGATACGTCCGCCGCGCACTGGTGAACACCCGCACCTCGCAGTGGCGCAAGCGCAAGGTCGACGAGTTCGCCTGTGAGGAACTGCCCGAGAAGGAGGCCGCGCCCGCCCCGGACCCGGCCGAGCGGCAGTCGCTGCACGACGCGATGTGGCGTGCCGTGCTCAAGCTCCCGGACCGCCAGCGGGC
Source organism: Streptomyces sp. NPDC014623 (assembly GCF_043088245.1). Taxonomy (NCBI): domain Bacteria; kingdom Bacillati; phylum Actinomycetota; class Actinomycetes; order Kitasatosporales; family Streptomycetaceae; genus Streptomyces; species Streptomyces sp. NPDC014623. The sequence continues at coordinate 120,848 of NZ_JBIBZU010000009.1, forward strand.
GATGGTCGTCCTGAGGTACTACGAGGACCTCAGCGAGGCCCAGACGGCCGAGGTGCTGGGCGTGTCCGTCGGCACGGTCAAGAGCGCCGTCTCGCGGGCCCTGGGCAAACTCCGCGAGGATCCGGAGCTCAGTCCGGTCCGGTGAGCGGGCCTTTCGCGGGGGAGGCCCCGGCCCCGGTGCCGGTGATCCCGCCCTTCGTGCGGGGCGCGCCGCAGTCCGCCTCTGCCGGCCGACACGGATTCGTACTCCCGGAAGTAGTGACATACCGCTTGGTATGTGAGCAGAATCAGCGCACCCTTACTGCCGCGTAGCGCCCACCGGGAGGACGCCGTGCTGAGCACCATGCAGGACGTACCGCTGACTGTCACCCGCATCCTGAACCATGGGATGACCATCCACGGGAAGTCGCAGGTGACGACCTGGACCGGCGAGCCGGAGCCGCACCGGCGCAGTTTCGCCGACATCGGCAGGCGCGCCTCACAACTGGCGCACGCCCTGCGTGACGAGCTGGGTGTCGAAGGCGACCAGCGAGTCGCGACCCTCATGTGGAACAACGCCGAGCATGTCGAGGCGTATCTGGCGATCCCCTCGATGGGCGCCGTGCTGCACACGCTCAACCTGCGGCTTCCCGCCGAACAGCTGGTCTGGATCGTCGACCACGCCGACGACAGGGTCGTCCTCGTCAACGGTTCGCTGCTGCCGCTGCTCGCACCGCTGCTCCCCCACCTGCCCTCCGTCGAACATGTCGTGGTGTCAGGACCCGGTGACCGTTCCGCACTCGACGGAGCCGCGCCCCGGGTGCACGAGTACGAGGAGCTGATCGCAGGCCGTCCCACCGTCTACGACTGGCCCGAGCTGGACGAACGCCAGGCAGCCGCCATGTGCTACACGTCCGGCACCACGGGGGACCCCAAGGGGGTCGTCTACTCCCACCGCTCCATCTACCTGCACTCCATGCAGGTCAACATGGCCGAGTCGATGGGGCTGACCGAGAAGGACACGACCCTGGTGGTCGTGCCCCAGTTCCACGTGAACGCCTGGGGACTGCCGCACGCGACGTTCATGACCGGCGTCAACATGCTCATGCCCGACCGCTTCCTGCAGCCGGCTCCGCTCGCCGAGATGATCGAGCGGGAGCGGCCGACGCACGCCGCGGCCGTGCCCACCATCTGGCAGGGGCTGCTGGCCGAGGTCACCGCCGAACCGCGCGACCTGTCCTCCATGGCCCGCGTCACCATCGGCGGTGCCGCCTGCCCGCCCTCCCTGATGGAGGCGTACGACAAGCTCGGTGTCCGGCTCTGCCACGCCTGGGGCATGACGGAGACGTCGCCGCTCGGCACCATGTCCAACCCGCCCGCCGGGCTGACGGACGAGCAGGAGTGGCCGTACCGCATCACCCAGGGCCGCTTCCCGGCCGGTGTCGAGGCGCGTCTGACCGGGCCCGGCGGGGAACACCTGCCGTGGGACGGGGAGTCCGCCGGTGAACTGGAGGTCCGCGGCCCCTGGATCGCCGGTGCGTACTACGGCGGTGCGGACGGCGGGGACCTGCGTCCCGGGGACAAGTTCAGCGAGGACGGCTGGCTGAAGACGGGCGACGTCGGCGTGATCAGCGACGAGGGCTACCTCACACTGACCGACCGGGCCAAGGACGTCATCAAGTCCGGCGGCGAGTGGATCTCCAGCGTCGAACTGGAGAACGCGATCATGGCGCACCCGGATGTCGCCGAGGCCGCGGTCGTCGCCGTCCCCGACGACAGGTGGGGCGAGCGCCCTCTCGCGACCGTCGTCCTCAAGGAGGGCGCCACCGCCGACTACCGGGCGCTCAGGACCTTCCTCGCCCAGTCCGTCGCCAAGTGGCAGCTGCCCGAACGCTGGGCGATCGTCCCGGCGGTGCCGAAGACGAGCGTGGGCAAGTTCGACAAGAAGGTGATCCGCAGGCAGTACGCCGACGGCGAGCTGGACATCACACAGCTCTGACCCGGGCGACGCCCGGACCGGGACGGGCCGTCTCGTGAGGGGTGGCGGGCCGGTGTGCGGCCGGCCTCCCGGCTCATGACGAGCGCCGGTCCCGGCACACGACCGGGGTCCCCGTGTCACGGCGAGGGCGGTACGGGAGGACGCGAGGGCGGTACGGGAAGATTCCGTACCGCCCTCGCCTCATGCGCCCGATGACGCCCGGGCGTCAGTTCGTCCCTATCTTCGCCAGCAGATCGACGATCCGTGACTGCACCTCGTCGCTCGTCGAACGCTCGGCGAGGAAGAGCACCGTCTCACCGGAAGCGAGCCTCGGCAGGTCCGCCTCCTCCATGCCGGCCGAGGTGTAGACGACCAGTGGGGTGTGGTTCAGCGCGCCGTTCGCGCGGAGCCAGTCGATGATGCCGGCCCGCCGGCGGCGTACCTGCATCAGGTCCATCACCACCAGGTTCGGCCGCATCCGGGTGGCGAGATCGACCGCCTCACTGTCGCCCGAGGCCCGGGCGACCTGCATGCCGCGGCGCTCCAGCGTCTCCGTCAGCGCCAGCGCGATCTCCTCGTGCTCCTCGATGACCAGGACCCGCGGCGGATGCTGGTCACTGTCGCGCGGGGCGAGCGCCTTGAGGAGCACGGCGGGGTCGGCACCATATGCCGCTTCCCTGGTCGCCTGCCCCAGACCGGCCGTCACCAGCACCGGGACCTCCGCCGCCACGGCCGCCTGACGCAGCGACTGCAGCGCCGTACGGGTGATCGGCCCGGTCAGCGGGTCGACGAACAGCGCGGCGGGGAACGCGGCGATCTGGGCGTCGACCTCCTCACGGGAGTGCACGATCACCGGGCGGTACCCACGGTCGCTGAGGGCCTGCTGGGTGGAGACGTCCGGGGCGGGCCAGACGAGCAGCCGGCGCGGGTTGTCCAGCGGTTCCGGGGGCAGTTCGTCGTCGACGGGCTGCGGCTGCGGCCGGTTGTCCACCTCGACGGCGCCACCGGGACCGTCCAGCGGCTCCGGGCCCTCGGCGCCCTCGTCGGGGGCTCCTATGGCGTACGCACGGCCCTCGGACGCTGGCGGGGACAGCAACTGACCGGAACCGGAGCCCTGCACGGTGCTCCCCTGCGCCCCGCCGGGCTGCGGCGGTACAGCGGCCGGAGCGGGCTGCGGCGGCACAGGGCCCACGGCGGGCTGCGCCGGGGCCTCGGGATCGGGCGGGGCGGCGAGCTTACGGCGCCGCCCGGCACCGCCGAGCGTCTGGTTCTGCTGGTGCGCGAGGTGCTGCGCGAAGGGCACACCCTGCCCCAGGGTCCGCACGCTGAACGCACGGCTCTGGGAGGAATCCGACGACGTCGGCCCGGGCGCCTCGGCGGGCAGCGGCTGACGCCGCGCGTCCGGTGCGCCGGTGCCGGCCGGATGCGATTCCGGCGCGGGCGCGGATTCCGGCATCGGTGCCGGCGCGGGCGCGGGTTCCGGCATGGGTGCGGGCCCGGCCTGGGCGGCGGTGGTGCCCGTGGTGTGCGTGGTGGTGCCGGAACCGGTCCAGGACTCCTCGCCCCCCGGCTTCCTGCCGTCCTCGTGCGGCGCCGCGGCCGGGACCTGCGCCGAAGTGCCGGACTCCGCCCGGTCGGGCTGCGGAGGTACGGCGGGCAGCGGCTGCCCGGGAACGGGGTGGCCGGGCCGGGTCTGCGGCTCAGGCGCATCCGAGGGCCGTGCCCTGCGCCGGCCGGACGGCAAGGGGTGTGGCTGCGGCGGGGTGTGGTCCGCGTCCGGTGCGGTCCGTAGGGCGTCGTGCCGCTCGGGCAGCGGACCGCCCCGGGCCGGGACCGGCCCCCTGCCGGAGGGCTCCGGGGCCGGGACCGGCCGCGGGACCGGTGAAGCCGGGGAGGCGGCGGAAGGCGGCGCCACGACGGGCGAGCCGGGAGCCACCGGCGGGATCCGGTCCGCCGCGGCGGGCGGCAGCGCGAAGGCGGTACGCGGCCCCGAGGGCTCGGCCGCGGCGTCGCGTTCCTGCGCCGCGGCGAGCGCCCGGCGGGCCCGTCGTCCGCCGGGCTGCTGCGAAGACTGCTGCGGCCGCGACTGCTCCTGCTGCCCGGAGGCGTCGGACGACGCGAGGGCCGGCAGTGCGGGCCGGCCGCCGCCGCTCTGACGCCCGGGGGCGCCCTGCGGCACGCCCTGCGGCGGTACCGTCTGCCCGCGCTGCGGGCGGCCGCCGCCTCCCTGCGCGCCCTCGGCCGCCGTGACCACGGACCCCTCCGAGGGAGCCGAGGCCGCCATGGGCAGCGCCAGCGCCTGACGGGGCTGTTCCGCATTCTCCGCACCCGCCTCCGCGGGGCTGGGCCGCCCGCGCCTGCGGCCGGAGCCCTCGCTCCGGCGATGCGGGGTCATGTCCTCTTCCTGCGGCCGCTCCTGCGGGTCCGTGGAGTCGCGGCGTGCCCGGCGCCGGCCTGTCGGCTCCCCGGCCGCGGTGTCACCGGACTCAGGACCGGCCGTCCCCGGGTCGACGGGACCGTCCAGGAACGCGTCCGTCGACGCCCTGCGCGCCCTGCGCCGGCCGCCTTGCGGAGCAGGCTCCGGTCCCGGCACGGCGGTCTCCTCCGCCACCGGGAGAGGCCCGGGCGCGATGGTCCCGGAGCCCGTGCCGAGCGGTACCTCCAGGACGTACGCGCTCCCGCTCATCCCCGGCATCTCGTGTGTCTGGAGCACACCGCCGTGCGCGCGTACGATCCCGCGCACGATCGGCACGTGCACCGGGTCGCCCCCGGCGAAGGGCCCGCGCACCTCGATCCGTACGACGTCACCACGCTGTGCCGCGGCCACGACGACCGTCGAGTCGACGTGACCGCCGCCCGGCACCGGCCGGGTCTTGCCGGTCGAGTCGACACCGGCCACGTCGGCGACGAGATGGGCGAGAGCCGTGATCAGCCGGCCCGCGTCGACCTCGGCCTCGATCGGCGGCGCGTGCACCGCGAACTGCGCGCGGCCCGGCCCGATCAGCTCGACCGCGCCGTCGATGCCCGCGGCCACCACGGCGTCGAGCAGCACCGTCTGCTTGACGAGCTCCTCGGCCCCGGTGTCCAGGCGCTGGTAACCGAGTACGTTGTCGACGAGCGTCGTCATGCGCGCATAGCCCGCGGCGAGGTGGTGCAGGATCTGGTTGGCCTCCGGCCAGAGCTGACCGGCCGGATCGGCCGCGAGGGCCGAGAGTTCGCCGCGCAGTTCCTCCAGCGGCCCGCGCAGGGACTCACCCAGCACCGCGGTCAGCTGGGTGTGCCGCGCCGTGAGACCGGTGAGACGCTCGGCCTGCTCCTCCAGCTCGGAGGCGTACCGCTCGGTCCGGTCGGCGGCCTCGGCCGCGTGCTGTTCGGTGAGCGCGGCGACTTCGGCCCGGTGGCTCTCGGTGAGCTCGGCGATCTCGGCAGCGTGCCGTTCGGTCAGCCCGGTGACCTCTTCGGTGTGCTGCTGCGTCAGCTCCTCGTAGGGCCTGCGGTCGGTGAACGTCATGACGGCACCGACCAGCTGGTCCCCGTCGCGCACCGGGGCCGTCGTCAGGTCCACCGGCACCCGGTCCCCGCTCTTCGACCAGAGCACCTGCCCGCGTACCCGGTGCTTACGGCCGGACCTCAGGGTGTCGGCGAGCGGCGACTCCTCGTACGGGAACGGGTCGCCCTCAGCACGCGAGTGCAGGATCAGCGGGTGGAGCTCCTGGCCACCCAGGTCGCTGGCGCGGAAGCCGAGGATCTGGGCGGCGGCGGGGTTGACCAGGACGACCCGGCCGTCGGTGTCCGTGCCGACGACGCCCTCCGAGGCGGCGCGCAGGATCATCTCCGTCTGGCGCTGCGAACGGGCCAGCTCGGCCTCGGTGTCGACGGTGCCGGAGAGGTCCCGCACGACGATCATGAGCAGCTCGTCGCCGGTGTAACTGGAGTGGATGTCGTTGTAGCCGGCGTGGCCGCTGTCCAGGGAGGCGCTGGTGACCTCGACGGGGTAGTCGGTGCCGTCGGTCCGGCGCGCGGTCATCCGCGTCGGCTTGGTCCTGCCCCACTCGTCCGCAGCATCCGGCCTGCGCATCGACCCCGGAATCAGCCTGGAGTCGAACTCCGGAAGCAGATCGAGCAGTCCGCGGCCCACGAGCGCGGTGCCCGGGGTCTCGAACATCTCGAGGGCGATGGTGTTGGCGTTGACGACCGTGCCGTTGCAGTTGACGAGCAGGAGCCCGTCCGGGAGGGCGTCGAGTATGGCTGCGAGGCGAGCAGTGCCTCGGGACGGCCTGCTGCTCACGAGACGCTTCCTCCCTGAATACCGCACCTTGCCGACAGCGGGCCCCATCCTGCCCCTCGGGCCTCAGGCTGTCACTGGAGGAGTCTAAAGGCAGGGAGCGCGTGACGGGCGGCGGATGAGGGGGAGCTCTCACCAAGGTTCTGTGCACACGGTGTACGCCGATGGTCTGTGTCGTGACCGCGAGCGCCCCCTCTGACGTGCACCGATACGTCCCAGGGATGCTTCCGGGAGTCTGCCTGAAGCGGCCCCGGAACCCGGCGTGCAGGCCCCTGGGGGAGGCCTGCACGCGCCCCGGTGTGCGCCCTTCGGTTCTGCCGAAGTCCCGGCGCACGCCCCGCCGAACCGGCTACCTGGCGGAGGGGAGCACCGGTACGAGGTTGTTCCAGCGGGAGATCTCGCAGCCGTTGGCCCGGCTGAAGCGCGCGTCGACCTCCTCCCCCTGCCAGGTGCCCTGCACCCGGGCGGCCGCCGGTCCGCCGGCCTGCTGGGTGCACATGGCGTTGCGGTCCGTGGCCACGAAGGGGTTCCTCCCCGCCTGTGCGGCCTCGTCCAGCAGGTCACAGGCACGCTGAGCGGCGGGGTGGCTGCCGCCCGCCGGGCCGCACTCCAGCTCGAAGACCCCGTCGGCCGCCGGATTACCGGACTCCGAGACCGTCACGGTGAGCCGGGTCTTCGTGTCCTGCGCGACCGGCCAGTTCCCCTGGAGCACGGGGAGGGGAGGCAGTGGCACCAGGGGGGAGACGGCTGTGGCGGCGGGCGCGGCGGCGGACAGCGCGGCGAGGGAGGCGACGGCGGTGAGGGTGAGACGGCGCAGCATGCGGGGCTCCTGTTTCGTTCTGGCGCGCCCGGGGGCGCGCCGGCCTGCTCCGGTACGCCCCGGGTGGGGCTTACCGGCCATACGGGGGTGACGGACGGAGGGCGGAGCCCTCGCCCTCTCTAACGCTCCTTACGCCCACACGTTGCGCAACTCATGGAGGGCCGAGCGGGAGAACGCGCCCCGGCATCCGGGCGGAGACCGTGACCAGCCACGCTTCCGGGGCGCTCACCCATCCGGTGGCACGGACCCGTCCGGCGACGCTCACCCGTCCGGGACCGTCTGCCGCAGGGCGCTTTGCCTCGTCGCCCATCCGCCTAGTACCGTGAGCGGCGATTGGTGACAGCGCGCTCGACTGTGTCATCATCTGCACGCACCACTCGCGTTCACGCGAGGTGTGCTGGAGGCGTCGCCTAGTCCGGTCTATGGCGCCGCACTGCTAATGCGGTTTGGGTCTTAAAGCCCATCGAGGGTTCAAATCCCTCCGCCTCCGCAGGAACCCGAAGCCCCGTGCCCCCGGCACGGGGCTTCGGTCGTATCCGGCGGCGGGAACCTGCTCGAGATCTGCTCCGGAATGATGTTTTCGCAGGTCAAGTGGGGTGTGGCTAATGGATTTCGCGTCACGGCGCAGGTCATGTAATGTTGTTCCCGCAACGCCAACCAGGAAGAAAAACCGGGGAGGCAAGGCCAAGGATCACACCGAGGCCACGCACTCGTAGCTTAACGGATAGAGCATCTGACTACGGATCAGAAGGTTGCAGGTTCGAATCCTGCCGAGTGCACACAGCTCAGAGGCCCCCTGGACATCGTCCAGGGGGCCTCTGACATCAGCGGGTGACATCAACGCACCCGGAGACGCGCTCTCAGTCGCCTGACGCTTCCTCCTCCGACCCGTCCTCAAGGTCATCGAGATTCAGCGCGTCGTCCATGCGCTCCGCAGCCGCTCGCAGCGTCGTGTCCATCACGTGCGCGTAGGTGTCGAGCGTCATGGTGATGGTGCTGTGGCCGAGCGTCTCCATGATCGTGCGAGCGTCCACCCCTCGTGAGAGCAGGAGCGAGGCGCAGGTGTGCCTCAGGTCGTGGACCCTGACGCGCCGTACGTTCGCGTTCCTGCACAGAATCGTCAGCATCCGGTTGAGGCTGCGCGGGTCGATGACCCTCCCGGTCTGCGTGGTGAAGATCAGTCCGTCAGGCTGCCCCGGCGTTGGCTGCCACTTCTTGCCCGCGACCTTGCGTTCGCGCTCCTGCTGCTCACGGTGGTGGGCGAGCGCTCGTACGAGGTGCTGTGGCAGAGACACCGTACGGATGGACCGGGTGGTCTTCGGTGTCCCGAAGAGAAGCTCCCGCCGGATGCGCTGCACGTTCCGACGCACCCGGAGCTGTCGGTTCGTGAGGTCCACGTCCGACCACGTAAGGGCGAGAGCTTCCCCCCGCCGCAGGCCGGTCGACACGAGCAGCAGCCACAGCGCGTACAACCGGTGCGTGCGTGCGGTCTTGAGCAGGATCCGGACTTCGGCGCCGTCTAGGGGGCTCACTTCCTTGCGTGTGACGGTCGGGGTCTCGACGATGCGCGCGACGTTCCGAGCGATCAGCTCTTCGCGCATCGCCTGCTGTAGGGCTGACCGCAGTACGGCGTGCACGTACTGGACGGTCCGAGCGGACGGAGGCCGCTTGCAGCACTTGCCCACGGCGCAGCAGCCGCGCTTTTCTTCCGGGCGCTCGTGGTCGGCACGTCGCAGGCAGCAGAGGCAGGAGCCCTTGAACTCGGTCAGGAACCGGCGTACGTCCGCAGGCGAGAGCCGGTTGAGCCGCTTTTTACCGAGTGCCGGCCGAATGTAGAGCCGGGTGAGTCCCTCGTAGCTGTTGAGGGTGGCGGGCTTGAGCCGTTCCGGCGCGATGGCGGCGAGCCAGTACGTCAGGTAGTCGCCGAACGCCATCGTGGAGGACGCGGCCGGGATGCCCTGGCGCGTCTTCTCCTGCAACTCAGTGAGCTTGTCGGCGACTTCCTCGCGGGTCTTGCCGTAGACGAACTTCCGCGTCCGGGTCCCGTCCGGGCGGTAGACGTAGGCGGCTGCGTGATAGCGACCGTCGGTGCGCTTGGTGATCGTTCCTTCGCCGTTGGCGCGTCGTTTGGCCATCAGGCGGCCTCCTCCATCTGGTTGCGCATGTACTCGCGGACGGCGTCGACCGGGATGCGTCGCGCCCGTCCGGCGGTGAAGCTCGGGAGCTGCTTGGAGCGAATGAGGTCGTAGACCTTGCTGCGGCTGAGACGAAGCGCCGCCATGACTTCGGGGACCTTGAGCGCTTCGTGACTGGCGGGCATGGCGGTGGTCATGCGGGGGCTCCTCCGGGATGGTCCTGGGGCGTACCTCTGAAGGGCGCTACTTCCGCTACCGCCGCTACCTCGCAGGTCAGAGGCCTGTTGGAGGTAGCGGGAAGGGGTAGCGGTAGCGGATGGGTAGCGGCAACCGAGACCGGCTGCCGCTACCGCGTCAGTGCTGGTCAGACGGTGCTTTCGGTGCCGGGTAGCGGAGGTAGCGGACTTTCCGGGGGTGGGGGGCAGTAGCGGGCCCAGGCGTCCCAGAGATCGGCGGTGTAGTAGCCCTTGAGCACGCTCCCGGCGGTCTTGATGTTGCGGGAGGCGATGGGCTCGTTGTCGGCCGTCATGTACTCGGCGAGCATCTTGGACAGGCGCCGGTTGTCGAGCGGCTTTCCGTGGAGGTCGGCCCACGGGGCGTCGTCCAGGGCATTGAGCCGGTCGAGGATGGCGACGGTGGGCAGGCGGTCGATGCCGACCATCACGTGGTCACGCAGGTCCGTGAGCAACCGGACACCGATGCTGCCCTTGTCGTTGGCACGGGAGGCAGTCACGAGGGTCACGCACGCGGCGCGGGCCCGCTCGGGCCAGTGACCGCCGACCGCGTCGGCAATGGCGAGCAGCGGTTCCCACACGTCGGCCGGCCGGTCGCTGACCCCGTCGGGCATGTCCGGCCAGGCACCCATGACGAAGCCGCGGGCGTGCTCGGCCCATGTGGCGAGCCGGTCCCGGAGCTTGTGTCCCTCGGCTTCGTGGATGCGGGCCCGGAAGGGCTCGACCGTTTCGTTGCGGGCCCGGCGGCGCATCCGGACGATGACGGCCCGACTCATGATCGTGTCCGGGAGGGACCCGAGACCGGCGACCGCGACCGCGCAGTACGAGGGAAAGGCCTGGACGGTCTGCTGTCCGCCGTCGCCGATGCACCGGTAAGTGACCCCTGTACGGCGGTGACCGGCGTTCAGGAAGCCGCGCAGTTCCTCGTTGTCCCCGGCTTTGGGCCCGAAGACGGTGTCGATCTCGTCGAACAGGATGGTGGGCTTCCCGTTGCCCGCCGAGACGGACCGGAACAGGGCGGCGGCGGACGCGTTGACGGCCGTCATGGGCTGCGGGACGAGGGTTTCCACGATCTCCAGTGCCCGGGTCTTCCCGGAGCCCGGTTCGGGGGACAAGAAGGCGATGCGGGGGGTGGAGTCGAAGCAGTCGAGCAGGTGGGCGTGCGCGTCCCACAGAGCGACCGCGACGAACGCCGCTTCGCTGGGGAAGACGTTGAAGCGGCGGTGGAAGGCTTCCACCTCGTCGAGGAGAGCGGCGCCGTCGATGGGTGCCGTAGTTGGTGTGGGGTCGGTCATGCGGCGGCCCTCCCAGAGGTGGCGGGTGTGGTGTGGGGGCACGGCTGAACGCGTGCTCGGACGTTCAGTTCGATGACGGCCTGGCGGCCCCGGGCACGTTCGTGGTGGCCGCAGGCACAGAGCCAGTCCGCGACGGGGATTTCGTTGCGGCCGAGTCCGCGCACGGTGAGACCGGCCTGGATGCCGGTCACGTTGACCGCGCGCGGGTCAGGGAAAACAGCAACGCGGACGCCTTCGGCGACGACCTTCGGCGCGCTACTGCGGGACGCGACCGGGGCCGGTTCGGCGGTGCTGGGGCCGGTGGTCGGTGCGGGACGGCATTTCAGGGAGGCATCGGATCGGGTGCTCATGCCGCTTCCCCTCTCGGCCGGCAGTTGCGCAGCGACCAGTTCAGAACGCTGCGCAAGGTCGAGCGGCACTGGGAGGCCGGGAGTCCGCTGGACTCACCCGCCCACTGAAATGCCTGCTCGACCTCGTCCCGCGAGAGGTCGCCCCATCCCACGAAGCGGGCCACCTTGCGGGCGCTCTCGAAGAGCTGCGCCTCACGTCGTCCTTCCGGTGCAGTCGCCACGGCCGCTGTCTCGCGTTCCAGCGCGGTGCGGGCCGCACGGTCACGGACCCTCGGCAGGGAGAGCCGGACCGGCTGCTGTGGCCGCTCAGCGGGCTTGAGAGCGTCCAGCAACCACGCGGGCAGCTCGGCTACCGGAGCGTTGTCCAGGACCTCATAGGGCTGGCCGTGGACGATGCTGCCGGGGGCGACGACGTACCCGCCCCAGGCCCGTGAGTCGATGAGCTGACCGAGCTTGCCCGCGCTGTTCGCCAGCCGCACGCCGGGCGGGGCGGTGAAGTAGAGGTGGTGTCCGCCGCTCGCGGTCCGCACCCGGTAGGTGGCGGGTGTTACCTGTCCGGCGCGCTCGTAGAGCGCTTGAAAGGTCGTCACGCCGGAAGGCGTGTCCGTGCTGCTGTTGGGCTTGGGCATGTCGAGGTCGATGACGACCAGCCCGGCCGGGCCGGTGGCCAAACCGATGTTGAACGGGCGATCGGCCCACGCGCGGCGGATACGGCCGGGGTCGGTGGTGGCCCGGCCCTCCCACTTGCGGTGACCGTCCGTGCAACCTCCGGTCCGGGGGCAGGCGGTCTCGCCGTGGAGGGCGGGCCGCTTGTCGCCGGGGCGGAGCGGGAAGACGTGCCAGCCGCGTTCGGCGGCTTGTAAGGCTGCGGACAGCAGCGCGGACGGGGCGTGATGGGTCATGCTGGATGTCTCCAGTTCTCTTTTGTGGACTGCTGGATGAGAGCGGCTCCAGGCTTTGGCGAGACGGGGGCCGCTCTCTGCGTTCAGTTGCGGAAGCGGTTGTGCTTGATGACGGCCTTGCGGATGTTCACCGTCGTTGCCCCGCGCTCGCGGCCGGCGGTGAGGACCTGGAGGGCGATGAAGCCGCCGAAGATGACGGCGGCCAGGATGATGAGTTGCTGGACCAGGGCGGCGAGTGCGGCGAGGAACGTGGTCAGCAGGAGCAGCCCGCCGCAGACGGCGGCGAACCCGATCCCACCGAGCGCGATGTTCACGGCCGTGCGGGAGACGAGCGGCTTGGCCCCGGCCGGTTCGGGCTGGGTGTGGTCGATGGCGTAGCCGGTGATGACCCGCCCGTCGGGCAGGACGATGGACGTCACCGTGGGGACGGTGGCGAGCTGGACGGGGACGAGCGGAGCGACCGGGTACGGCGTGCTCGGGGCAGGGTGGTGGATAGCCACGGCCTGTGCGGTGGGCCGGTGGGTGGTGTTGTCGGGGAGCATGCGGAATCCCTTCCTCTGCTGGGTCAGGGAGGCGGAAGCACCCCCCTCGGGGAGCGCTGCGAGGGGTGTGCGGGGGTGTTGAGCTGGGGTGACTCCCTGCCTCCCTGAGCCTTGTTTGTGCAGGTCAGATCCAGGGAGGTGGGTCAGGGAGGCGGTGAGGGAGTTCTCCCTGCCTCCCTGACCCGCCCGGGGTGCGCTCCCTGTGGTCAGGAGGCGGAAGCGGAACCGTCGGCGGCCCGGTTGGTCAGGGCGCGGGCGACGCGTTCGCGGCCGACGACCATGCGGCCGTCGGACTTGTAGGGCTCGGCGCCGGTGCCGTCCAGGACGCGCTTGAGATCGGCGTGCGTCCAGCTCCCGTAGGCGTCCTCGGACAGCACCGCGAGGCGCTGCAGCACGTCCTGTGTCAGCACCCGCGCCGTGTCACCAATCACCGTGGCAATGTCCGCGAGCGGGTCACGCGCCTCGTCCCGCTCGATGACGTGAAGCGTGGTGACCCCGTCCCGCATCGCCCGTGCGCGGGCGGTGATGAGCGCGGCGGCCTCGGTGTCGATGAAGTGGGTGCGCACCGTGATGGACGCCTGCCCGGCCGGGATCGCGATGCCGTCCGATGCGACGACGAGCGTCCCCTTGTCCAGGCCGGGGCGGAGCAGGTTCGGGGCGGCCCCGCCGTCGACCGCCTTGTCACCCAGCGCCATGCGGGCTTGCGATTCGGTGCCGAGCGCGAGGGACGCACGGGTGTGGGCGCCTTCGCGGACCAGCTTGGGAAGGTTCTGGTCGGTGGGGTCCTGCGTGCCCTGCCACAGGGTCACGTTGACCGCACGCCCCTGGTTGTGAATCTTCCTCGCGGCCATGAAGTACCGGGACGTGGCCTTGGACCCGCCGTACGGTCGCTTCTCCTCGTCCACGACCGGGCACATGAACGCCACCTGCGCTTCGTCGACCAGCAGGACGAGCGGCGGGAACACCGTTCCGGGCGGGGCTTGCAGGCGGCGTTCCATCTCGCTCACGCCACTTTCCAGCATTTCGGTTGCCTGGATGACGTGGTCGTCGGTCGGCCCCTGGATCAGCACCGTGGCCAGGCCGTCGAACATGGCCCAGTCCCCGGCTCCCTTGAGGTCGGCCAGCCGGAATTCCACGGACTTGTCGAGCGCCAGCCACAGGGCCAGCGCGCGGAGTGCTGCGGTCTTGCCCTGGTTGGACAGGCCCGTGATCAGGAGGTGGCGCTGGTAGAGGCTCAGGACGGCTGCGTCGCCGCGCAGGTCTTGGCCCCAGGGGGCCTTACCGGTCTTGTAGTTCGCGGTCAGGTCCTGGTCGGTGGTCAGCGGGGACGGGCCGATCGGCTCGTCCAGCGCCCCGGAATCCGCGACCCACAGTCGCACGGTGCGGGCGGCCTGCGGGATGGTGATGAACACCTCGTGCTCATGCCGGGACAGGTTCTCGGCAAGCTTGCGCCGCCGGTTCTGCACCTCGTTCGTGGAGACACCGGAGGGGAGCGTTACGTCGACTTCCACGCCGCATCCGGCGATCCGGATCGGCCCGAGCATCGAGGCGCCGGCGTCGCCCATCTCCTTGATGGCGGTCCGCAGCGGGGCGATGCCCAGGTTGCGCAGGGCGAGCACGACGATGGACGGGGTGATCGGCTCCCCCTCACCGGAGCGGACATTGGCCGGGAGGGCCCATTGGGGTGCGGCCTGCTGGTCCTTGCCGACGGCCCACAGGCCGAGCAGGACCGCCCACGGACCGATCGTGACCAGCGGCCCCCAGGTCACGGTGATGATGAAGACGATCCAGCGGACCAACTCGATCAGCGCCATGGTGGGGGCGCCGATGTCGGTCCAGTCCTTGTTGGCGACGGCCAGCATGATGCCCAGCAGTAAGAGGCCGCCCGCTCCGATTCCGAGACCGGCGGTGATGCCCTTGGCCGCGTCCATGGGGGCGGTGAGCAGTTCCATGCGGCGCCGGTGGCGCTCCTGGCGGAAGCGCTGCCCGCGCTCCTCCCACTCGGTGGCGGCCTCCATGTTCCCCGCGGCTTCCGCCGCACGGAGCAGGCGTTCGTAGCGGGAGGCGGTGCGGCCCTCCCAGGTGCGGCGGGCCACGATCCGGGTGCCACCTAGGACGTAGAGGCCGTGGCGGGCGGTGGCCCGGCAGACGGTCTTGGTCGTCTCGTGGGTGGCCACCGTGCGAACGGCCCGCCCGGAGCGCACCCACAGGGGCACAGACGGCTTTTCAGCGGCGGACGCTGCTACAGCAGTCGTCCCGCCCGCCGGGGGCGGGACGGGGGCGGGGGTGGTCTCCTCGAAGAGGGGAACGACGTTGTCGCTCATGGCGGAACGACTCCTGACTGCCCCAATCCTGGGGCGAGGAAGGCGGAAGGTGCGGGGGCGGGGTCAGGCTGCGGCGGCGGGGACGAGACGGCCGGCCAGGTACTCGGCCCCGTACGCCTCCTTCTCCTCGGCCTCCAGGCAGCGTTCGTGCTCCCGGGACAGGCGCCGCGACTGCTTCTCGACCCCGAGGTCGTTGCGCAGACCTGCGATGAGGCGTTCGCGTACGTCCTTGCGGCTCATCTGCATCGCGTGCACCAGCTCGTGCACGAGCGTGATGGCAAAGGTGGCTTCGTTGGGGTGCTGGTCGACATTGACGACGACCAGCACCCCGCCGTCGGCGAGCGGGATAGCGCGGCCCGCCGTGTCGCGGGCCAGGCGCTTCGCGGACCGCAGGGCGCGGGCCTGGACGCGCTTGTCGGTGCATCCGGCGGTCTCCCACTCGGCAGCCGTGGTCACATCGGCCAAGTGCCGCTCCGAGGTGAGGACGACCTGCACGTCGGGCATGCGGCCGGGCACGGCCCGCTCCACGACCCTGACGGCCTCTTCCGCGAGGCGCTTTGCGGTGCGCAGGGTGGCGCGGTAGCCGAAGAGCTTGTGTGTGCTGACGGTCAGCTTCACTACGTCTCCGTTTCGATGCCGCAACTCAGGCGGCGGATGTGAGGTCTGAGCAGGGCACGCACATGCCGAGCGAGCGCGGGATGCAGTACCCGGCATCGCGACGGCAGGTAGGACAGGTCCGCCGGGCCGTCATCGCCTTGGCGAGAGCGGCCCGACGGCCCGGCGTCATGGGCCGGACGGGCTTGGCTCGGTCGACGCGGTAGAGGTAGGCGACCAGCGGCCCCCGCCGACGGCGGGGACGTTCGAGCTGCGCGGCCACGTCCTGCCCACCGGGCCGCAGCCCGAGCGCCCGGAGCTGGCGGCGGGTCGCGTAGCCGTCCGGAGCCAGGCGCCACCGGTAGACGGGGATGGCGCCCATCAGGCCGCCACCTCATCCGGTCCGGCCGCACGCTCGGTCCGCAGGGTCTCGCGCAGGAGACGGGCCTTGGCCGCAGAGGTCCGGACGGCCTTTCGGATGCCCTCGGCGGTCAGTTCCCCGACCGGCCAGTCGGCCGTAGCCGACCGTGCCTCTTCGAGCAGTTCGTCCGGCGTGCGGACCGGTCGGGCCGACCGGGCAACGTCCGGCACCCGACCGGTGGCCGCACGGGGCCGGACCGACTCGGCAGCCACCGCCCGTACCGCCACCGGCTTGGTCCGCTTCACCAGGTCGACCGGTACCGGGGCCGGAAGATCGGGAGGAACGTAGACCGGCGCGACCTCGGCGGGGGCCGACTCTCGCAGGTCAGAGGTAGACCGATTTACGGTCGTCTCGGCCGTTTCCTCCGCAATTGCCGGTGCGGCCGGTCGGTGGTGCAGCACTTTTGCCACGAGGTCGGAGCCGAAGTAGATCGACCCGACCGGCAGCGACGTGGCCAGCAGTACCAGCGCCCAGTTGGCGGGGTCCCAGTCGGCCAGTCGACCCCAGTCGACCGAACCGCCGTGCAGCTCCGGGACGAGCCCGTGCACGTAGTTCAGGACCAGCGAAGCGAGCGTGTAGGTAGCGAGCACCCGCAGGGCGAACCGCCGGGCCTCGCCACTCAGGACGAGCGTGGCGATGAGGGCGAGCGCCATGAGGCCGTCGACTACGAACGGGTAGAGCAGGGACGCGGTGCTGTCCGCGCCGATCGCGCTGGCCACGTCCCGCAACGCGTTCCAGGAAACCCGGAACGCCATGCCGACGACGACGACCAGGGCCAGGACGAGAGCGGCCCGCCCCTTTCGGTTCAGGTTCATGCCGCGCCGCCGGACTGCTCCGTGCCGGCGCGGTTGGTCAGGTCCCGGCGGGCCACCAGGACCCGGTTACGGGCCCGGCGGACACGCCGCTCGTCCAACTCGCTCACCGGACGATCGATGGTCATGATCTGCGCGTCCAGTAGCTCGACCTCCGCCCGGATCAGCGGCATCTCACGGTCGATCGCGTCCAGCTCGGCGGCCGACGGCTCGATGTCGAGCGACTCGGCCGTAACAAGGGTCTGAAGTGCAGCGATGATCTGCATGGGTCGTTTTCTCCTCACAGGGTGGACGGCCCGAACAGCGGCCCCGGTGTTCGAGCACCGGGGCCGCGCGCCGTTGTGTGGTGAAGCAGGAAGAGGTGTTCCGGCTCCCCTCTGCCCCGCCCGTACGAGACGGACGGAGGAGGCAACCGGCCGCAGCAGCCGAAGCCTGTGCGGTGTGGTTGACGTGCGTGTCTCCTTCGGGGGCGACTCCCGTTTCACGGAAGAGCCGCTAGCCCGTTGTAGGCAGAGACATGACCTTTCGGTCTCGTGCCATCCGGTTGACAAGGGATCCGGTGCCCTCCCCCCGTCCGACGCGGGGCTCCTGTGTCGCGCAATCCGCCGCCCGGAGGCAGAGGGAATAAGCAGCAAGAGGGCAGACTTGAAGGGGCTGCACCACTTGCTCAACTTGTTGGTACAAGTTGATGCAGTGATGGTGCACCAACGGACTGTGAAGAGTCAAGCGATCGGGGCCCACATGTACCAACAAGTTGAGCGAGTGCGTCATGATGGGGTCATGAGCAAGCAGCCGAAGTACCGGCAAGTCGCGGATGCTCTGCGCCGCGAAATCGACAACGGGACGTATCCGCCCGGGTCGCGGCTCCCCTCGGAGAGCGAGCTGTCCGCGCGCTTCGATGCGTCGCGGAATACCGTGCGGTCCGGGCTCGGTCTGCTGGTCACACAGGGGCTTGTCACGTCCAGCCAAGGCCTCGGTTACGAGGTGGCCAAGCATGAGGTGTTCGAGCTGAACGCCTCCCGGTTCGAAAACCTGAGCTTCCCGCAGAACGGCGATGCCTACAGCACGGGCGTCACGGCCGCAGGTCGCCGACCGCATCAGACGTTCAGGGTCGAAGTTCTGCCCGCGCCGGCCGATGTGGCCAAGAGGCTCAAGGTGGACCCCGAATCCCGTGCAGTCCTGCGGTTCTGTCATCGGTACGTGGATGACGTGCCCTGGTCGACCCAGGCCACGTACTACCCGGCGTGGCTAGTCGATGAGGCTCCCCGCCTGGCGGAGCCTGGCGACATCGAAGAGGGCACCACCCGATACCTGGCCACTCACGGGACCGAGCAGATCGGGTACTTCGACGAGATCTCGACCCGCATGCCGACCCCGGACGAGGCACGGCTGCTGGAGATCGGTGCGGGGGTGCCGGTGCTCCTCTGGATGCGCACGGGCTACTCGGCGGAGCGGCCAATTCGCTGCACCATCACGACGTTCCGGGGCGACCTGAACCGGATGAACTACGAGATCGGCGACCAGGCCGCCCGAAGCGAGAACGAATCGCAGTGAAGATCACAACCGCACGCCCGGATGACGTGGCCAAGTTGTTGGCCTTCCGAGAGGAGGCAGCAGCTTGGCTCACGCGCCTCGGTAGCGACCAGTGGCAGCGCCCCTACCCGGCTGACCGGCTGCTGGCCACGATTCGAGCGGGCGCCGTTTTCATGGTCATCGACGGCGACCTGACAGCAGGCACCATCACGCTCTCGCCGGACGTAGAGGAAGGCCTGTGGACGGAGCAAGAGTTGAGCGAACCGTCCACCTTCGTCACCAAGCTGACTGTGGCCCGGTCCCATGCTGGACAGAACCTCGGTGGTCGCCTTCTCGACTGGGCAAGTGACAGGGCCTATCGCGGCGGCGCGCAGTGGCTGCGCTTGGACGCGTGGACGACGAATTCTGCCCTACAGCGGTACTACCTCCGTCAGGGCTTCGAGCATGTGCGCACGGTTTGCGAGGGCGGCGCGGTCAACGGCGGCCCGCGCGTTTCCGGGTGGCTAGGACAGCGGCCAACGGCCCCGGCAGTCCATGGCTTCGAAGACGAAACAGCCTGAGATCTCAGCGATGCATTCCGCCATTCTTGAATTCAATGCGCGCATCTTCCACAGCATCACGCATTGCCTTGACGGCGAAAATTGAATCGAAGTCACCCGTGACTGATGCAATCACTTCGCAAGTCGCCGTGCAAACTACTGACAGTGTGATTGCGGCCACAGCAAGAAATTCGCGGGTGGCTTCATGTTGCACCTCGCTGGAAGTCGCGAAAATTGCGCCATTGCGAAAGCGGGCGCGACTCGTCAGCGCGCTTGGGCCGCCATGGATTGCCTCATTTCCCGCGAGGTAGTAGCTGCGCATGTGGCTCATGTCGGTGAATTTCTCTAGTTCGGTGAACGGGATTGGGGGGCGCCTTCCTGGAAATAGAGGCGCAGCCCATCCATTTTGCCGGAAGAAGTCACTGCCCCACGCGGCCTCAGCGCGCCTTGCAATCTCCGCCTCTCTACCTGTGAGTTCCTCTGGAATCGAACCCGGTGCGGATAGGGCGCGAGCCTCCTTCCTGGCCTCGGCGACCGCCCATGCGCCGTAGCGATCGGACACATCCGTGTCGAGCGGCCCGAGCGCTGATAGGCAATCCGCCGTGACAGCTAGCTCATGAAGACTGCGCGTTCTAGCCTTGACCGCCTCAGGAAAACCATTTTCCGCCAGGAGTAGTATCTCGTTTCCGATGGCACATGCGCGCGAGTGCAGAGATAGGAGAGTGATGACCTTAAGGGGTCGGCCTCCCATGGTCGAAGGGATGCCAAGCAAGGGCTCATTTATGGTCTGATCGGACTCGGTGACCCATTCTCCAATACAGTTTTCCATCATTTGATTCATAACTTCAGCAGTGAGTAGGCATTTTCTGTAGAGGCGGAAGCCTCGGCCCCATCGGCGCAAATTCGCCCGACGGACTTTCTCCATCATGCCCTTTTTTCTGAGTGCCCACTTCTCTGAAGTTCTCTCCAGCCAGGCGTGATCCTGAGGAACTAGCTCTCTTGAATTCTCCACCGCCTTCTCTACCGCCTTACGCAAGGCCAGGTCTACCAGATCATTGTCATCCTTCTTGTACTCGCCGCTGGCGATTCCGCCATTCAGCTCCTTTAGTACAAACTGTAAAAGTGTCGAATCTTCAATTTCCATTACCGCTCTCCTTGGAGTGGGAAACCTTCAATTCGAGCACAGCGCACCCTTCCGCGCAAGCTGTTTCGTCGAACCGTGCTTAGCGATCTTCTCCCACGCTGATCAGTGCCACCGGCCGCACGGTTGAGAGAGGGGCCTGAGAGCCAGGAAGGCCTAGCAGCGGAATGGGCCCTGTGTGAGAAGCGTCGGGGTTGGGTGCACCAGAGTGCGGTCCCGCCTGACATCAACGCCTGACATCAACGATGGCGTACACGGGAGCACGCCAGAGCACACGCTTGCCGCGCAAAGCGGGCCCGGTGGCCAGGCTAAGCCGTGTGACGTACGGGTGCACCCGCCTACGGATCAGAAGGTTGCAGGTTCGAATCCTGCCGAGTGCACAGCAGGCCAGAGGCCCTCAGGAGAAATCCTGAGGGCCTCTCGCGTTGCCCGGTGCGCCGCCGCTCGGGCCGTGGGCAACCGGACCGGACGGCCGACGGCGGGTCAGCACCGGCCCGGCGCCCACGGTTGCGGGGCCCGGACGGGTCAGGCCGCTTCCCCGACGGCCGGGCTGAGCCTGGCCGGTTCCTGTACGACGCGGCGGCGCCGGGTGGGAATTCCGAGCGTCGGGTTGGCGACGCCCCATGCCGCGCCTTTGCAGACCAGTTCCTTGTAGACGGCGGCCATCCGTCCGGTCAGGGCCGCACGGACGGGTCGGTCGTCGGCGGTGACGTACTGGATCAGGCCTTCCCTGCGGCCCAGCGAGATGCACTGGTTGAAGTAGCGGAGTGAGGTGTTCGGGAGCTTCCCGCCGGTCAGGCGTGCCGCGAGGGAGTCGGCGGCCTGCCACGCGGTGGGGATGCCCGAGGCGCACGACATCCGCAGCGGCTTGCCACCGGGCCCCGCCACCAGGGCCGCGTCGCCGATGGCGTACACGTCGGGGTGGGAGACCGAGCGCATGGTTCCGTCGACCACGATCCGGCCCGCGTCCGTGGTCTCCAGGCTGGTGGCCTGCGCGATCGGGTGGGCCGCGAAGCCGGCGGTCCACACGGTGACCGCGGCCGGGAGGGGGGTGCCGTCGGCGGTGGTGACGTGGCCGGCCTCCACGCCGGTGACCGCGGTGTGTCCGTGCACGGTGATGCCGAGTCGGCCGAAGACCTTCCGCAGGTGCCGGCGGCCCTTGGGCGAGAGCTGGTCGCCGAGTCCGCCGCGGGCGGCGAGGGCGACGTCGAGGTCCGGGCGGGCCTCGGCGATCTCCGCTGCGGCTTCCAGACCGGTGAGACCGCCGCCGACGACGACCACGGGCTGTCCGGCCTCCAGGCCGGCCAGGCGCTCGCGCAGGCGGAGTGCCCCGGGGCGGCCGGCGAGTTCGTGGGCGTGCTCGGCGGTACCGGGGACGCCCTGGGTGTTCCAGGTGCTGCCGAGGGCGTACACGAGGCTGTCGTAGGTCAGCTCCTCGGTGCCGTTCGCGTCGGTGACGGTGACGGTCCTGCGGTCGGCGTCGACGCCGGTGACCTTCGCGATCCTCAGTTCGACGCCGGTGTCTGCGAACATCTCGTCGAAGGGCCGGGGTTCGAGGTCCTGGCCGGCTGCCAGCTGATGCATCCTGACGCGCTCGACGAAGTCGGGCTCGGCGTTGACGAGGGTGAGGGTTACGTCCTCGGCGCGCAGCCGCTTCGCGAGGCGGCCGGCGGCGACGGCGCCGGTGTATCCGGCTCCCAGGACGATGATCCGGTGCTTCATCTCTCTGCTCCTGTCTCGCGGGTTCGCCACCTGAACCGGGCAGCCCGCCGTTTCCTGACAGCAGTGCGATGTGAAGCACCTCACACCGGGGTCAGAAGAGGCGGAGGAGGGGCTCCCCGTGGTCGGAGGCAGCCCAGTGCCGGGTCGCGCGTTCGAGCTTGTCCGGGTTGACCTGGCTGCGGAGAGCGGCGATGCCCTCTGCGGTGATCTCCAGGCACATGACGCCGATGACCCGGCCGTCGAGGACCACCACGAGGGCCGGGGTGTTGTTGGCGGTGGCGGCGTGGACCTCGGGGGAACCTCCTACGAGGGCACGCTTGGACGAGCCGGGCTTGAACATGCCCCGCATGAACTTCGCGACCGCGACGGCTCCCTCGAACGCCTTGGCGCGGGCCGGGACCTTTCCGCCGCCGTCGCCGACCGCGATGGCGTCACCGGTGAGCAGCCGTACGAGTGGCTCGGTCCGGCCGCTCGTGGCGGCCGCGAGGAACTCCTCGACGACCCGCCGGGCGGCGGCCCCGTCGACCCGGGTGCGGGCCCTGCCCTCCGCGACGTGCTTCTTGGCCCGGTGGAAGATCTGCTGGCAGGCGGCCTCGGAGATGTCGAGGATCTCCGCGATCTTCCGGTGCGGGTAGCCGAAGGCCTCCCGCAGCACGTACACCGCCCGCTCGTCGGGTGAGAGCCGCTCCATGAGGGCGAGAACCGCGTACGAGACGGATTCGCGCTGCTCGGCGGTGTCGGCGGGGCCGAGCATCGGGTCACCGGCGAGCAGCGGCTCGGGCAGCCACTGGCCCACGTAGGTCTCGCGCCGGACGCGGGCCGAGGTGAGCTGGTTGAGGCACAGGTTGGTGAGGACCTTCGTCAGCCAGGCCTCGGGGACCTCGATGCGGTCCACGTCGGCGGCCTGCCAGCGCAGGAACGTGTCCTGTACGGCGTCCTCGGCATCGCCCGCGGACCCGAGGAGGCGGTAGGCGATGGCCTGCAGACGGGGCCTGGAGGCCTCGAACCGGTCCACGTCGTTCATGGTCAGAGCCATGGCCCGGATCCTAGCCCTGGTGGCACGCGAAGGGCCCGCGGCCGACGGCGAAGGACCCTCGGATCCGGGCCGTCCCGGCCGGAGTCCATGGGCACAACCGGTCCTGAGCACGCCCGCTCGGGATGTGTTTTGTTACATTCCGCTCCCCGGACTCATCGGTTCCACGCCGGCCGCCCTGAGCAGCGCGGCCCGAGGACGGGCAGGCGCGCCGAGAGGGACGGCACGGACGCTGAAGGGGGACGGCATGGGTGGCTGGCGTTGCACCGGGCTGCGCTGGCCGCAGGGCGGGCCCGAGCTCGGATGGGTGCGGAGCGACGGGACCGGGCGGGGGCGGACGAGTGTCCTGTCGTACGGCAGGGAGATCGGGTTCCGGGCCCGGGGGGAGCGGCACTGTGTGGGGGCGCGCGGCACCCCCTGTCCGGTCGGGGCGGTGGTGCCCGCGCGGAGTGCGGGGGCGCGGTGCCCGGAGTGCGCGCGGCTGGACCGGGCGCACTCGGTGGCCGCCGACACGATCGCCGACGACCCCCGGACGTATCGCGTCTACCTGGCCTGGTTCGGGCCGGGCATGGTCAAGGCCGGGATCACCGGGGAGGCGCGGGGCGCCGCGCGGCTGCGGGAGCAGGGCGCCGTGGTGTTCACCTGGCTGGGGCGCGGGCCGCTGATGGCCGCGCGGCGTACGGAGGAGCTGCTGCGTTCGGCGCTCGGGGTGCCCGACCGGATTCCGTACGCGCGAAAGCGTGCTGTGCGGGGCCGTCTGCCGGGAGCGGTGGAACGGGCCGCCGAGGTCGAAGGGCTGTACCGGCGGGCCGCCGCCCTGGAGGGCGCCGGGTGGCCGGAGGCGCTGGAGCGGTTGCCGTTCGAGGCGGTCGACCACGCGGGGGTGTTCGGGTTCGCCGGTGCGGGTCCGGCGGCGCGGGTGGTGACGGGGCTGGTGGACGGTGGCGTGGTGGCCGGACGGCTGGTGGCGGCGGCCGGACCCGATCTGCACCTGGGGACCGTGGACGCCGGGACCGTCGTGCTGGACACGCGGCTCGTCACCGGCTGGGACCTGGCGGGGGCCGAAGGGCGGTCGGGGATCAGCGTGCCGGTCGTGGCCGTGGGGGACGGTGGCGTGCAGGACGGGTTGTTCTGAGACCGTCGCCGGAGGACGCGCCCGGAGCGCGCGCACGGTCCTGCGGGCTTTCCGGACGCGTACGGGGCGCACGAGGCGGGTGGGCTGGACGGACAGCGACGACCGGGACCGGGACGGTACCGGCGGTTCTGGCAGCGGCTCGGGCTTCCCGGGACCATCGACGTCCACACGCACTTCAGGCCGGGATCCCGGTGGTGACGCACTGCGGTTCCGGACCTGCGCCCGGTGCGTACACGGGTCCCGGGCCGGCCGGCCGCCTGTTGCCCCGCCGTCCCCGGCTGCAGCCGGTAATGGCGCACATGGGGAGGCCGGAGTACGCGGAGGTCCTGGCGCCGGCGGCGGAGCACCCCGGGGCACGGCTCGGCACGACCACGGCGTTCACGGACTTCACCGAGGGCTTCACGCCGTTCCCGGCGGCGGAGCGCGGGCGGCTCGCGGATCCGGAGGACCGGGTCCCGCCGGGCACGGGCTTCTCGGACGTCCCGTATCCGTACGCCCACCAGCTGCACGCCCTGGAGCGGCTGGAGCCGGGCGACGACTGGGTGCGGGCCGTCTGCAACGGGAACGCGAGCGCGCTCTTCCGGCAGGGCCGGGGCGGCCCGGGGCCCGGCGGTTCGTTTCTCAGGGAATTCACAGGTGGGCGAAAGCTCTCTCTCACGGCGGTCTCACAGGCTTGGGCCATGACGACGACCTCGCCCCAGGGGCGTACAGACCTGCTCAGGACCGACCGCAGTCCCATCCGGGTGCTGGTCGTGGACGACGAGGCCCCGCTCGCCGAGCTGCTCTCCATGGCCCTGCGCTACGAGGGGTGGGAGGTGCGCAGTGCCGGGGACGGGGCGGGGGCCGTCCGCACGGCGCGCGACTTCCGTCCCGACGCGGTGGTCCTCGACGTGATGCTCCCCGACATGGGCGGGCTGACCGTGCTCGGCAGGCTGCGGCGCGAGCTCAACGACGTGCCCGTGCTGTTCCTGACCGCACGGGACGCGGTGGAGGACCGGATCGCCGGGCTCACCGCGGGCGGCGACGACTACGTCACCAAGCCGTTCAGCCTGGAGGAGGTCGTGGCGCGGCTGCGCGGACTCATCCGGCGCTCCGGTACGGCGTCCGTGCGCAGCGAGTCGACGCTCGTCGTCGGTGACCTGGTGCTGGACGAGGACAGCCACGAGGTGAGCCGGGGTGACGACTCGATCCATCTCACGGCGACCGAGTTCGAGCTGCTGCGCTTCCTGATGCGCAATCCGCGCCGGGTGCTGAGCAAGGCGCAGATCCTGGACCGGGTCTGGAACTACGACTTCGGGGGCCAGGCCAATGTCGTCGAGCTGTACATCTCCTACCTGCGCAAGAAGATCGACGCGGGGCGGTCCCCGATGATCCACACCCGGCGCGGGGCCGGGTACCTGATCAAACCCGGTGCCTGACCTCGTGAGCGGGAGGAGCGCGCGCCGCCCCTGGACGCTGCGCACCCGGCTCGTCGCGTACGCGGTGACGCTCATCGCGGTCGTCGCGGCGGTGATCGGTTCGGTCACCGCGATCGCCTTCCGGAGTTACATGTACGGGAAGCTGGACGGCCAGCTGCACGACGTCACCAGGCTGGCCGAGGCGCGTCCGCCGGGCGGTGGCGAGGTCGCCCGGGGCGGCCCGGGGAGCGGGGACCCGCTGGACTTCGTCGGCAGGGGCGGCCCCGACACGTTCGGTGCCGTGGTCGCCGGCGGTTCCGTCACCGTCTCGAAGGTGATGAACGGTCCCGATGCCCGGCAGAGCACCGAGGAACTGACCGATGCTCAGGAGGACGCCCTCGAAAGCTCGGAGGTGACCCCGGGCGGCGGACCCCATGACGTCGAGATCCCCGGGCTCGGCGGCTACCGCGTCCAGGTCGTTCCGTCGGGCGACGGGGCGTCCGTCCTGGTCGGCATTCCCACGGCCGAGGTCGACAAGGCCGTCACCACGCTGATCCTCGTCGAGGTCTGTGTCACCGGCGCCGGGCTCATCGCCGCCGGTATCGCCGGTGCGGCGATGGTCGGCGTCGCGCTGCGTCCGCTGCGCAGGGTGGCCGCCACAGCGACCCGGGTCTCCGAACTCCCGCTGCACAGCGGCGAGGTCGCCCTCCTCGAACGGGTCCCGGATGCCGAGGCCGATCCGCGCACCGAGGTCGGCCAGGTCGGCGCGGCCCTCAACCGGATGCTGGGGCACGTGGGTTCGGCCCTGGACGCGCGGCAGAAGAGCGAGACGCGGGTACGGCAGTTCGTCGCGGACGCCAGCCATGAGCTGCGCACACCGCTCGCCTCGATCCGTGGCTACGCCGAACTGCCCCGGCGCGGGCGGGAGACCACCGGGCCCGACACCCGGCACGCCCTGGGGCGCATCGAGTCCGAGGCGCAGCGGATGACGGGCATGGTCGAGGACCTGCTCCTCCTGGCGCGTCTTGACGCGGGACGCCCGCTCTCGTACGAGAGCACCGATCTCTCGCCGCTCGTCATCGACGCGGTGAGCGACGCCCGTGTCGCGGACCGCGCCCCCGGCCGCGCCCCGGAAGCCACTCATCACTGGCGGCTGGAGCTGCCCGAGGTGCCCGCGACGGTGCTCGCCGATCCGACGCGGATCCAGCAGGTGCTGGTCAACCTGCTCGCGAACGCCCGCACCCACACCCCGCCGGGGAGCACCGTCACGGTCCGCGTGCGCCGGGCGAGCAGGGAACTGCCCCGGGTGACCCTGGAGGTCCAGGACGACGGGCCCGGCATTCCGGCGGAGCTGCAGCCCCGTGTCTTCGAACGGTTCGCGCGCGGCGACGCCTCACGCTCCCGGCACGCCGGGTCGACGGGGCTCGGCCTCGCCATCGTGCAGGCCGTCGTGACGGCGCACGGCGGGACGGCCGAGGTGCGGTCGGTGCCGGGCGACACGGTGTTCGCCGTCCACCTGCCGGCGGACGCGGTGTACGGGGCGGGTGCGGACAGTTCCGCAGGGGCTCCCGCCGGCGGCTCCGTGCCCAGGGAGGGGCGCCCCGGTCACGCCCGTGCGGCGTGCTCACAGGCGGATCACAGGCTCAGCACACAGAGGTGACAGCGCGGTTGGCGAGTGTCGGGTCATGCGAACCGACACTCCCTGGAGCACCCTGCCGGCCCGGGAACACCTCCTGGCCGCAGCGGTCGGCGCGGCCGGCGCTCCCGCACCCGTACCCGTGCTCGACGTGGTGATCCCCGTGTACAACGAGGAGAAGGACCTCGAACCGTGCGTGCTGCGCCTGCACGACCACCTGGCGCGGACGTTCCCCTACGGCTTCCGGATCACCGTGGCGGACAACGCGAGCACCGACCGTACGCCCCGGGTGGCGGCCCGGCTGGCGGACCTCATTCCCGAGGTGCGGTCGCACCGGCTGGAGGAGAAGGGCCGGGGACGGGCACTGCGCACCGTCTGGTCCCGGTCGGACTCCCCGGTCCTCGCCTACATGGACGTGGACCTCTCGACCGACCTGAACGCCCTGCTCCCCCTGGTCGCGCCGCTGATCTCCGGTCACTCCGACCTGGCCATCGGCTCGCGTCTGGCCCGCAGTTCGCGGGTGGTACGGGGCTCCAGGCGGGAGTTCGTCTCGCGGGCCTACAACCTCATCCTGCGCTCCTCGCTGGCCGCCGGCTTCAGCGACGCCCAGTGCGGCTTCAAGGCCGTACGGCGCGAGGTCGCGCAGCGTCTGCTGCCGATGGTCGAGGACACCGGGTGGTTCTTCGACACCGAGATGCTGGTACTCGCCGAGCGGGCCGGGCTGCGCATCCACGAGGTGCCGGTCGACTGGGTCGACGACCCGGACTCCACCGTGCACATCGTGAGGACCGCGACCGAGGACCTGAAGGGGGTCTGGCGGGTGGGCCGGGCCCTGGCCACCGGGGCCCTGCCGCTGGACCGGCTGGCGCGCCCCTCCGGGGACGACCCGCGCGCCCGGGCCGTGCCCGGGGTGCCGCCCGGGCTCGCCAGGCAGCTGGCCGGCTTCTGTGCCGTGGGTGTGCTCTCCACCCTGGTCCACCTCGTCCTGTACTCGCTCTTCCGGCTGGGCGTCGGGCCGCAGTCCGCCAACGCCGGGGCGCTCCTCGTGTCCGCCGTGGCCAACACGGCGGCCAACCGGAGACTCACCTTCGGTGTGCGCGGCCGGAGTGGCGCCGTGCGCCACCAGGCACAGGGTCTCGTCGTCTTCGCGATCGGGCTCGCCCTCACGAGCGGTTCGCTCGCCGCCCTGGGCACGGCGTCCGCATCCGCGTCGCACGGTACGGAACTCGCCGTGCTGATCGCGGCCAACCTCGCGGCGACGGTGCTGCGCTTCCTGCTCTTCCGCGCCTGGGTCTTCCCCGCCCGGCGCACCGGCCACCAGGACGCCCGCAAGGGGTCCGTACACGAACCGAGGGACGTCCGATGACCGCCGCCGCACACTCCGGCCACCTCCAGGCACCACCCGGCCCCCCTGGGGCGTCCGCGCACGCCGCAGGCCCGCGGGAGCCGCTGCCGCGGCGCGTCCTGCGGGGCCGGCCAGGTGACCCGCGCTGGGCGAGGCCCGCCTTCCTCGGCATGCTGCTGGTCATCGGGCTCGCGTACCTGTGGAACCTCAGTGCCTCCGGTTACGCCAACTCCTTCTACTCCGCCGCCGTACAGGCCGGCAGCCAGAACTGGAAGGCCTTCTTCTTCGGTTCGCTGGACTCCGCGAACGCCATCACCGTCGACAAGCCCCCGGCCGCCCTCTGGCCGATGGCCCTGTCGGTGCGGATCTTCGGCCTGAGCTCCTGGGCGATCCTCGCGCCCCAGGTGCTGATGGGTGTCGCGACGGCCGGTGTCCTCCACGGAGCCGTGCGCCGCCGCTTCGGCGCCGCCGCCGGGCTGATCACGATGGCGGTCTTCGCACTGACCCCGGTCGCCGCGCTGATGTTCCGCTTCAACAACCCGGACGCGCTGCTCGCGTTCCTGATGACCGTCACCGTCCACTGCGTGCTGCGCGCCCTGGAGGCCGGCCGGACGAAGTGGCTGGTCTGGGCGGGTGTCGCCGTGGGCCTCGCGTTCCTGTCGAAGACCCTGCAGGCCTTCCTGATCCTGCCGCCCCTGACCGTGCTGTACGCGGTGTGCGCGCCGGTGTCCGTACGGAGGCGGTTCGGCCAGCTCTGCCTGGCGGCACTGGCGGTGGTCGTCTCCGGCGGCTGGTGGGTGGCGATCGTCGAGTTCTGGCCCGCCTCCTCGCGGCCGTACATCGGCGGTTCGCAGAACAACTCCTTCCTGGAACTCACCTTCGGCTACAACGGGCTCGGCAGGATCAACGGCGAGGAGACCGGCAGCGTCGGCGGTGGCGGCCGGGGCGGCGGATGGGGCGAGACCGGCATCGGCCGGATGTTCGACTCCGAGATCGGCAGCCAGATCTCGTGGCTGCTGCCGGCCGCGCTGATCCTGCTGTTCGCGGGCCTCTGGCTGACCTGGCGGGCGAAACGGACCGACACGGCCCGTGCGGCGTTCCTCGCCTGGGGCGGTTCGCTGCTGATGACGGCCTTCGTCTTCAGCTTCATGGCCGGCATCTTCCACCAGTACTACACGGTGGCGCTGGCTCCCTGCATCGCGGCGCTGGCCGGCATGGGTGCCACGGTCCTCTGGGAGGAACGGAGCAGGTGGTGGGCGGGCGCCGCACTCGGTGTGACCGTCGCCGCGACGGCCGTGTGGTCGTACGTCCTGCTGGGGCGCACCCCGGACCACTACCCGTGGCTGCGCTGGGCGGTCCTGGCCGGAGGGCTGGCGGGGGCGGTCGGGCTGCTGCTCGTGGCACGGCTGGGCCGGGCGTTCGCGCTGGGCGTGATGGGGCTGGGCCTCGCGGCGTCGCTGGCCGGGCCGACGGCGTACACGATCAGCACGCTGAACACCGGACACCAGGGTTCGATCGTCACGGCGGGCCCGGCGGGCGTGAGAACGGGCGGTCCGGGCGGCGGCCCCGGCGGTGGCACGCGGCCCCCCGGAGAGGGCACGCAGCAGGGGGGACAGGCCCCGGGCAACCCGGGTAACGCTCAGGGGAACCGGCCGGGCGGCGGCTTCCCCGGCGGAGGGATGCCGGGCCGGAACGGGCAGGGGCGGGTCCCCGGCGGGCAGCAGGGCGGCATGCCCGGCGGCGGCACGGGCGGTCTGCTCAACGGCGCATCCGTGGGCTCCGGGGCCGGGACGCTCCTGAAGCAGAACGCCGACGCCTACACCTGGGCCGCCGCTGCCATCGGTGCGCAGAACGCCGCGAGCTACCAGCTCGCCACCGGCGACCCGGTGATGGCGGTCGGCGGATTCAACGGCAGCGATCCGTCACCGACGCTCGCCCAGTTCAAGAAGTACGTCCAGGACGGCAGGATCCACTACTTCATCCCGGGCGGCGGCATGGGGGGTGAGGGCGCCTCGTCCCAGATCTCGACGTGGGTGGAGACGAACTTCGAGGAGGTCACGGCGGGAAGCGCGACCTTCTACGACCTCACCCGGCCGAAGAGCTGAGCCCGGCGCGGGCAGGGCGGCACGGGCAGAGTGGCGCGGGCAGGGCGGCGGCCCCGGAGCACAGGCTCCGGGGCCGCCGCCCTGCTGCGTCCCGGCGCTGGACACGCCATGTGTTGTACGACGTACAGGAATTGCCTTACGGTGTATGAGAAAGTTTCCCTTACATCGTACAAGTGCACCGGAAGGGGAGTCCGCATGACGGCGACCACCGCCGAGCAGAACGGCCTCACACCCCCGAGCGCCCACGCGCGGCGCTGGCTGGTCCTCGGGGTCGTCTGCCTCGCCCAGCTCACCGTGCTGCTCGACAACACCGTCCTGAACGTGGCGATCCCCTCGCTCACCGCGGATCTCCACGCCTCCACCGCCGATGTGCAGTGGATGATCAACGCCTACGCGCTCGTCCAGTCGGGGCTGGTGCTCACGGCGGGCAGCGCCGCCGACCGCTACGGCCGCAAGAAGATGCTGGTCGCGGGCCTCGCGCTGTTCGGCGTGGGCTCACTGGCGGCGGGGCTCGCGCAGTCCTCCGGACAGCTGATCGCCGCCCGGGCGGGGATGGGGGTCGGAGGTGCGCTCCTGATGACGACCACCCTCGCCGTCGTGGTGCAGATCTTCGACGACACCGAACGCGTCAAGGCGATCGGCATCTGGTCCACCGTCAGCTCCCTGGGCTTCGCGTCCGGTCCGCTGATCGGCGGGGCGATGCTGAACCACTTCTGGTGGGGTGCGATCTTCCTGATCAACATCCCCGTGGCGGTCATCGGCATGATCGCGGTCGTCCGGCTCGTCCCGGAGTCCAGAAATCCACGGGGCGACCGCCCCGACCTGGTCGGGGCGGTGCTCTCCACCGTCGGGATGGCGGCCGTCGTGTACGCGATCATCTCCGGCCCGGAGCACGGCTGGGGGTCCGGCCCCGTCCTGCTGACCGCCTTCGCCGGGGTGGCGGTCCTCACCGGGTTCGTCCTGTGGGAGGTGCATGTCCCCCACCCGATGCTGGACATGAACTTCTTCCGCGACCAGAGGTTCACCGGCGCGGTCGCCGGCGCGATCCTGGTCGCCTTCGGGATGACGGGATCGCTCTTCCTGCTCACCCAGCACCTGCAGTTCGTCCTCGGCTACGAGCCTCTCGAGGCCGGGCTGCGTACGGCTCCGCTCGCCCTCACCGTCGTCGCGCTCAACCTCACGGGGCTCGGCGCCCGGTTCGTGGGGAGGGCGGGTACGCCCGCCGCCATCGCCACGGGGATGTGTCTGCTGGCCGCCGGTCTCGGAGCGATCGCGCTGCTGGGCGGGCGGGACTACGGCGGCATGCTGTTCGGCCTGATCGTGATGGGGGCGGGCGTCGCGCTCGCCATGCCCGCGATGGCCAACGCGATCATGAGCGCCATCCCGCGCGAGAAGGCGGGCGTGGGCGCCGGGGTGAACGGCACCCTGGCCGAGTTCGGCAACGGGCTCGGGGTCGCCGTGCTCGGGGCCGTACTCAACTCCCGCTTCGCCGCGCTCGTACCGGGTGCCGTCGGGGCCACCTCGCTGCCCGCCGCACTCGCCGCGGCGGACGGCGCGGCGGACCGTGAACGCGTCACCGGCGCCTTCGCCTCGGGCCTGGAGACCAGCCAACTGGCCGGCGCGGCCGCGGTCCTGGCCGGCGGGTTGCTGGCCGCGGCCCTGCTGAAGAGGGCGGAGCGCCCGGAAACGGACTGAACCCCCAGGTGACGGGCATAGCATCGGACGGGGGATCCGGTACACAGGAGTGCCACCGCAAGACAAGGAGTGTGCGCCATGGGGTCCGCAGCAGACCGTGTGAAGAACCCTCGGGTCAGTGTGTGGCTGGACCGGCGGACCCCGTCGCGGACCCGTAAGGCGGACCAGCCGGCCGGGCTCGACCGGGACAGGATCACAGCCGCGAGCCTGCGGCTGCTGGACGCCGACGGCCTCGCGAAGTTCTCCATGCGACGGCTCGCCGCCGATCTCGATGTCACGGCGATGTCCCTCTACTGGTACGTCGACACCAAGGACGACCTGCTGGAACTGGCCCTGGACGCGGTCTTCGGGGAGATTCCGGCCACGCCGGAGGACGCCGACTGGCGTGACAGGCTGCGCGAACTGGCCGGCAACTACCGCGCGATGCTGGTCCGCCATCCCTGGGTGTCCACGCTGATCGGCAGCTTCCTGAACATCGGGCCGCATTCGATGCTGTTCTCGTACGCCGTCCAGGACGTCATCAACGCCACCGGGCTGCCGCTGGCGAACCGGACGGGGGCGATGTCGGCCGTCTTCCAGTTCGTCTACGGATTCGGCAGCGTCGAGGGGCACTTCGTACAGCGCACGGTGACGGCCGGGCTCAGCCAGGACGAGTACTTCCAGCGGGCGATGGGCACGATCCGCGCGGACCCCGAGATCAAGAGGATCATGGAGCCTTCGGAGAACCTGATGGACGCGCGGGGCGGGGACACGGTGGAGGAGATGCGCGAACGGGATTTCGTGTTCGCGCTGGACCTCCTGATCGCGGGCATCGAAACGATGTGCGAGCGCGCGGCGCGCCACTCGTAGCGTCCGTAGGGGGAGTTCGGTCACCGCGGGCACGCCCCTGGGCGACGGCCTCCCGGCAGACCGCGGAGTCGGCGACGGCGTCCTCGTCGGCCGTGGTGCCGGCCGAGTGCGACGTGATCACCGTGCGCGGCAGCCGTCAGGCGGGGACGGCCGGCCCGGCCCGCGTCGACGCTGTGAACCACAGCAGCCGCGGGGTCCGCAGCGCATCGGCAGCGTGTCACCGACGTACACGAAGGGGCGGCCGGGCCCGGTGGCGTACGCCTGCCCGGCCGGCCGTGGTCCGTTCCCGTTCACGGACCACGGCCGGGGCACGGAGGGGGAGGCCGGCGGGCGGGCGTACGCGAGCTGACACGGGCGGGGCGGTTTCACCGGCAGGTCAGCTGCCGCTCGCCAGGTGGGCGGGGAAGCCGCCGGTGGCGACCGGGCCCCAGCGCTCCGGAGTGATGCGGATGAGGGACTTGCCCTGTTTGACCATCGCCGCCCGGTACTCGTCCCAGTCCGGGTGCTCCCCGGAGATGTTGCGGAAGTACTCGACGAGCGGCTCGACCGAGTCCGGTGAGTCGATCACCTCGGCCGAGCCGTCGATCTGTACCCACGGGCCGTTCCAGTCGTCCGACAGGACGATCAGGCTCACCCGCTCGTCCCGCTTGGCATTACGGGTCTTGGCCCGTTCGGGGTAGGTGGAGACGACGATCCGGCCCGCGTCGTCGACGCCGCAGGTGAGCGGGGAGCCCTGGGGGCGGCCGTCGGACCGGGTGGTCAGCAGGATCGCCCGGTGCCTGGGCCGCACGAAGTCCAGGAGTTCACCGAGCTCCACGGTGGTGTTGGTCGCGATGTGGGGTGCCATGCGGCCCACCCTAGGGGTGCCCGCGAGGTCCCGCCGTACCTCCGGGGCGTGGTCAGCGGTGTCCGGTGGGGCGCAGCCGCAAGGCGGAGCGCCGGCCTCGTACCGGACGTGCCCGGCCGGCGCGGCGACGCAGCCGGTGGGCGTGCCGGACGCCATGGGCCCGGGCGGGTCTCCGCGGACACCCCCCAGGGCCCCGGCCGGCCCTATCCCTGGACGGAATCACCCTGGACCGCCTGGATGTCGAGCTCCACGCGCAGGGTCGTGCCGATCGCGGAGATGCCCGCCTGCAGCACCTGGTTGTAGTTCATGGCGAAGTCGTCGCGGCGCAGCTCCGCCGTGGCGTGGAAGGCCGCCCGCACCCCTCCCCAGGGATCGGGGCCGGTGCCCAGGTAGCTGAGGTCGAGGTCGACGTCGCGCGCGATGCCGTGCATCGTGAGCACGCCGTGCACCGTCCAGCGGTCGGGCCCGGCCGGGGTCAGCGCGCGGGAGCGGTAGACGATCTCCGGGAACGCCTCCACGTCCAGGAAGTCCGCCGAGCACAGGTGCTTGTCCCGCATGGCGTTGCCCGTGTCGATGCTGGAGGAGGTGATGGTGGCCTCCACCCGGGAGTGCTGGACGTTCTCCGCGATCTCGATACGGCCGCCGAATTCGGTGAACCGGCCGTGCACACTGGAGATCCCCAGGTGCTGCGCGACCGCGGCCACCGACGAGTGCACCGGGTCCAGTGACCAGGTGCCCGGAGGCGGCAGCTCGACACCGCCCTGCCGGGCCAGCACCACGGTGCCGGCCTCGGCCCGGCCGCTGGCCGTGACGAGCGCGGTGGACGCGGCAGGGGCGTAACCCACCGCTGTGACGATCACCGTGTACGCGCCGGCCGGCAGGAGACCGTCGGTGCGGACGGCCCCGTTCTCGTCGGCGGCGGCCCGGAGCACCTGGGTGCCCGTCGTGTCGGTCACCGTCACGACGGCGTGCTGGACCGCCCAGCCGTCCCGTGTGCGTACCTGTGCGCGAAGTCCCATCCCGTGTTCTCTCCTTGCTCAAATCACTCGTGAAGCAGCGACTCAATGAGTCGGGCCCCGGGCGGGACCGGCAGGCCGTCCCCTGCCTGCCGGTCCCGCCACGGGGCCCGTTTCCGCCGGCGGCCACAGCCTCTCCGCTCGAAGGGCTGTTCCGCCAGGGGCCTTTGTGGATCTTCCGTCCTACTCGCCCGGGTGGGCGAGCTCGATGTCGTGTCCGTCGACTCCGCTGCCGCTCACGGTCAGCGAGCCGGCCACCGGCGGGTAACCGGTCGCGATCACGGAGTACTCACCGGCGTCCAGGTCGGTGAAGGCGTACACGCCGTCCTCCCCGGTCGTCGACGTGGCGACCACGTTGCCGGCCGCGTCGATCAGGGTGACCCGGGCGTCGTTCAGCGGGGACCGGCCGGAGCCGGCCCTGACGACGCCCCGCACCAGCGCGCCGGACCGCAGGACCACGTCGACCCGGGTGACGCCCTGGCCGCCGACCTCCACCGGCAGGGCCAGCGGACGGAAGCCCGCGGCCGTGACGGCGACGGTCACCGAGCCGGGGACGAGTTCACCGAAGGTGAAGTCACCCGCGTCGCCCGAGACACCCGTGGCCAGCACATCGCCGCGCACATCGGTCACGACGACCATCGCGCCCTGGACCGGGAGGCCGCCCTCGGCGGTCCGTACGGTCCCGGAGAGACCGCTCGTACCGGCGAGCAGGATGTCATAGGCCAGCGGCTCGTCGCCGACGACCACGGTGGAGGCCTGCGGCTGGAAGCCGTCGGCGGAGGCGATCAGGACGTAACTGCCGGAGGCCGGGGCGTCCAGCACGTAGGTGCCGTCGGCCTGGGCGACGGAGCGGCCCAGCTGCCGGCCGCCCAGCGAGATCAGTGTGACGGCGGCGCGGGCGACGGGTGCGCCTTCGGCGCCCCGCACCACACCGCGTACGGGCGTGCCCTGAATGGTGAGCTCCTTCGTGGCAGGCGTCTCCTCCAGGGTGGTGACCGAGGTGGCCCCGGCCGTCCCCCCTGCGACCGGCACGGTGGCGGTGCTGGTCCCGGCGGACCGCGGGGTGGAGGCGGTGGCCTCGTCGGGGGTGCTGTCGTCGCCCGCCCTCGTCTTCAGCGCGACCTCCTTGATGAACAGCGTCAGGATGAAGGCGACCAGCGCGGCGGGCGCGGCGTACAGGAAGACGTCGGCGACACCGTGGCCGTAGGCGACCTCCATGACCGTACGGAGCGGGGCGGGCAGCGCGTCGAGGTCGGGGATGCCCCCGCCGCCCGTTCCGCCGTGGCCCAGTGCCGCGCCCTCGGGGCCGAGGTCGGCGAGGCCGTCCTTGACGTAGTGGGTGACGCGGTTGCCCAGGACGGCACCCAGCGCCGAGACGCCGATCGCACCACCGAGGGAACGGAAGAACGTCACGACGGAGCTGGCCGCGCCGAGGTCGGCGGGAGCCACCTGGTTCTGCGTGGCGAGGACCAGGTTCTGCATCATCATGCCGATGCCGAGACCCATGACGAGCATGAAGACGGCGATGTGCCAGTACTCGGTGTCGTACCGGATGGTGCCCAGCATCCCGAGGCCCGCGGTGAGCAGGAAGCCGCCGCTGACCAGCCAGGCCTTCCAGCGGCCCGTCTTGGTGATGATCTGGCCCGACACGGTCGAGGACAGGAAGAGGCCGGCGATCATCGGGATCGTCATGACGCCGGACATCGTCGGCGACTTGTCCCGCGCCAGCTGGAAGTACTGGCTGAAGAAGACGGTGCCCGCGAACATCCCGATACCGACGAACAGCGAGGCCGCGGAGGCCAGCGTGATGGTGCGGTTACGGAAGAGGCGCAGCGGGATGATCGGCTCGCTGGCCTTCGACTCGACGAGCAGGAAGAGCGCGCCGAGGACGACGGTGCCGCCGAGCATCGTCCAGGTCTGCCAGGAGATCCAGTCGTACTTGTCGCCCGCGAAGGTCACCC
Organism: Streptomyces sp. NPDC014623; assembly: GCF_043088245.1. Taxonomy (NCBI): domain Bacteria; kingdom Bacillati; phylum Actinomycetota; class Actinomycetes; order Kitasatosporales; family Streptomycetaceae; genus Streptomyces; species Streptomyces sp. NPDC014623. The sequence continues at coordinate 157,472 of NZ_JBIBZU010000009.1, forward strand.
AGAGCAGCAGCAGCGAGACCGCGGCGCTGATGAAGAACGCACCGGACCAGTCGACCTTGACCTCGCGCTTGACCACGGGGAGCTTCAGGGTCTTCTGGAGCACGATCAGGGCGATGACCGCGAACGGCACACCCACGTAGAAGCACCAGCGCCAGCCCAGCCAGCTGGTGTCGGTGATGACACCGCCGAGGAGCGGGCCGCCCACCGTGGCGACGGCGAAGACCGCGCCGAGGTAACCGCTGTACCGTCCACGCTCGCGCGGGGAGATCATCGCGGCCATCACGATCTGGGCGAGGGCGGAGAGACCGCCGACGCCGATGCCCTGCACCACCCGGCAGGCGATCAGCATGCCGCTGCTGGTCGAGAGACCGGCGACTATGGAGCCGCCCACGTAGATGATCAGGGCGATCTGGACCAGCAGCTTCTTGCTGAACAGGTCCGCGAGCTTGCCCCACAGCGGGGTGGTGGCGGTCATGGCCAGCAGGGTGGCCGTCACGACCCAGGTGTAGGCGCTCTGGCCGCCACCGAGGTCGGCGATGATCTCGGGCAGGGCGTTGGAAACGACCGTCGACGACAGAATCGCGACGAACATGCCGAGCAGCAGCCCGGTCAGCGCTTCCATGATCTGCCGGTGTGTCATCGGCGTGCCTGCGGGGGCCTCGGCAGCCCCGTGCTTGGCGTGGCCGCCCCGCACACCGGGTGGTGTGGTCGTAGCCATTGAATTCCTTGTCTTTGCTTCTGTTACACAGGTGTACGGGTGTGTGGATCGTCGGGGTGCCCGGTGCGGCAGTCGCCGCTGTGCCTTCCGGGGGCACACCCTCCGGAGCCGCGGCAGGAGAAGCTGTCGCGCAGCCGGGACAACAACGTGTTGAGCTGACCGACTTCTTCGTCGGACCAGTCGATGAGGTTGTGGGCGAACATCTCGGTGGTCCGCCGGGCCAGCTCGTCGAGCAGTTCGTTGCCCGCGGGGGTCAGCCGCAGGATGCGGGACCGCTTGTCCGCGGGGTCCGGGAACCGTTCGATCCAGCCGTTCTCCACCGCGTGAGTCACATGGCGGCTGGTCACCGACATGTCCACGGCCAGGAGTTCGGCGAGCCGGGTGATCCGCATCTCGCCGTACTGGGCCAGCAGTGTCAGCACGGCGGCCGAACCGCCGGAACACTCGGCGGGCATGATGCGGGCGAGGCCCCGCTTGACGGCTCCGACGGCGCTGAGCTGCCGGGCCAGTTCTTCGTACCGGCTCCGTGCTGCCACTGACCCTCCAGGCGTCTCGCGAGGTCATCTTGTTGCTTAGGGCAACGATAGAAGCAGTTGGTTGCTGCAGGCAAACGAAATGGGGCTTGCAGAAGTAAAGGAACCCAAAAGCCTGCGTAGGGGCCGGGTCAAGCGCGCAGCGCACGGGGGGCGGGCGGGGCCGGATGCGGCTCGCGTCACATGCGGGGACCCCGCGAAAAAGCTCGTGGAGGTGGCGCGGAGTGCTCCGGCGGACAGGTGAAGAGGCCGGGTACGGGGAGGAGGGGCATCGGCCCCCGCGGACCCGGGGGTTGGGTGCGAGACCTGCGTTCGCTAGGGTCCTGGGCCATGGCACACAACCCCCACGCCCCGCAGCCGGGCCCCGAGGGCACTCACGACCCGGCGGGCAGCACGCAGATGTTCCGCGCGTTCGTCGACGAGGGCGAGCCGCAGCGCAGGCAGCAGCCCGCGGCGACCTCCTCAGGTCCGAGGGCCGGGGTGATCGTGGCCGTCGTCGCGGTCATCGTCGTCCTCGGCGCGGTCGCCTGGCTCGCGTTCGGCTGACCGTCCCTCCCGTCCCCCGTCACGGCCGGACCGCCGTCCCTCTTTCCGGGGGGCCGGGCCCGCCGGGCGCCCACCAGGGCGCGTACGCCGACCTTCGGCACCGCTCCCGCACCGTCCTTCGGTGCGGGAGCGTCTGTGTCGGTCTCCGGACGGAGGACCCGGACACGGCGAGGCCGCCGGGGCGGCGGTCGTGACGCCCCGGCGGCCGGTGAGCCGTCCGTACGGACCCGTCAGGGGGTCAGTCGGCGATGAGTCCTTCCCTGAGCTGGGTGAGCGTCCGGGTCAGCAGCCGGGAGACGTGCATCTGCGAGATGCCGACCTCCTCACCGATCTGCGACTGGGTCATGTTGGCGAAGAAGCGCAGCATGATGATCTGGCGCTCGCGCGGGGGGAGCTTGGCCAGCAGGGGCTTCAGGGACTCGCGGTACTCGACGCCTTCCAGTGCCGCGTCCTCGTACCCCAGGCGCTCCGCCAGCGAGCCCTCGCCGCCGTCGTCCTCGAGGGAGGGCGAGTCCAGCGAGGAGGCCGTGTAGGCGTTGCCCACGGCCAGGCCGTCGACCACGTCCTCCTCGGACACCCCGAGCGCCTTGGCCAGCTCCGGCACCGTCGGCGAGCGGTCGAGCTTCTGGGCGAGCTCGTCACTGGCCTTGGTGAGGGCGAGCCGCAGCTCCTGGAGCCGGCGCGGTACCCGCACCGACCAGGAGGTGTCGCGGAAGAAGCGCTTGATCTCCCCCACGACGGTCGGCATCGCGAACGTGGGGAATTCCACGCCCCGTTCGCAGTCGAAGCGGTCGATCGCCTTGATCAGGCCGATCGTCCCCACCTGGACGATGTCCTCCATGGGTTCGTTGCGGCTCCGGAACCGTGCCGCCGCGTACCGCACGAGCGGGAGGTTGAGCTCGATCAGTGTGTCCCGCACGTAGGCCCGCTCAGGGCTGTCCGTTCCGTCGGGACCCGAGGCGGGGCCCAGTGCGGCGAGCCGCAGGAACAGGGAGCGGGACAGGGTGCGGGTGTCGATGGCTTCCGGTGAGCTGGTGAGCACGGCGGGTGCCGGCACGCTCTTCGTGAGCGTGAGCACCTTCGAGCTGCCCTGTTCTGCGGACATGCCACCCCCTTGAGGTCGCGGACGGTCGCGGTGACCACGACCATCGGAGGAACGCAGCCTCCACCTGAATACCGGAGGTGGGGCTGCGGCAAACGCGGTTCCAGCAGAATGTCACATGTCGGCAACGCGCTGTAGTGACATGTCGACAAGCAAGCGCTGGAACTGCGCAGGAAACAGGGGGTGCGGGGCTTTTGCGCCCCGGGACCCGGCTCTCTCGGGATCTACCCGTTCCGGTTACGCCTCGATCCTGTTTGCGGATCGCAGTCGGGCGAAACTTCTGGCCAGGAGCCTTGACACATGCATCTGGGACACGCCCAGTTCGGCGCTGATCTGTGACTGCGTGAGGTTGTTGTAGTAGCGCAGCAGCAGGATCCGCTGCTCGCGCTCGGGCAGTTGCACGAGCAGGTGCCGCACCAGGTCGCGGTGCTCGACCCCGGCCAGTGCCGGGTCCTCGTAGCCGAGCCGGTCCAGGAGGCCGGGCAGCCCGTCACCTTCCTGGGCCGCCTCCAGCGAGGTCGCGTGGTAGGAGCGGCCCGCCTCGATGCAGGCGAGGACCTCGTCCTCGGAGATCTTCAGCCGCTCGGCGATCTCGGCGGTGGTCGGTGAACGGCCGTGAGCGGTCGTCAGGTCCTCCGTGGCGCCCGTGACCTGGACCCACAGCTCGTGGAGGCGTCGCGGCACGTGCACGGTCCGTACGTTGTCGCGGAAGTAGCGCTTGATCTCTCCGACCACGGTGGGCATGGCGAATGTGGGGAACTGGACGCCGCGGCCCGGATCGAAGCGGTCGATGGCGTTGATCAGTCCGATGGTGCCGACCTGGACGACGTCCTCCATGGGTTCGTTCCGGCTGCGGAAGCGGGCCGCCGCGTACCGCACGAGCGGCAGGTTCGCCTCGATCAGTGCCGTGCGCACCCGGTGATGCTCAGGGGTGCCGGGCTGGAGGTCCTTGAGCCGCCCGAACAGGACCTGGGTCAGTGCTCTGGTGTCCGCACCCCGGGTCCTGGCGGGCGTGGCGGGGTCGGGGGTCTCGGTCTGGATGTCGTCCGTCTGGACGTTCTGGGGCGGGACTTGAGGCGCTGTACTGGCCGGCACGGTGTCGCCACCCCTTTGCGGTCAACTAAGGTCAACTTATTCGTCAAAAGCGGTCATAGCATCACAAGACATATCCACTCCGCGCAAGCACCGCATAGTGTCGTGTTGAGGGTCTTTTGGTTTAAACCTATCGAAAAGCCCCTCCCTTGTAGGGGAGGGGCTGACGGGACCAGATGTGCGAGGGGGTCAGAAGGGGTAGTCGGCGATCACCCAAGTGGCGAACTCGCTCCACTGACCCGCCGCCGCCCGGTGCTCGGGGTGCTCGACGTACCGCTTGAGCGCGTCCTCGTCGGCGACCGCGGAGTTGATGGCGAAGTCGTAGGCGATCGGCCGGTCGGTGATGTTCCAGGCGCACTCCCAGAACTCCAGCTCGGGGATCTTCCCCTCGAGCTCCCGGAAGGCCTCCGCACCTGCGACGACCCGCGGATCGTCCCGCTCGACACCGTCGTTCAGCTTGAACAGGACCAGGTGGCGGATCATGGTGGTTCTCCTACTTCACGAGCTCGGACATGAAGTCTCCGACGCCCTGCGCGGCGCTCGAAATACCTTCGAACCCTATTTGGACGAGGTCGGCGCTCCGCTCGGGCGAGGTGATGATCGTGTACAGCACGAAGACCACAATCATGTAGAGCGCGATCTTCCTCGCTTGCACCACAGCCCCGCCCCTCCCCCTCGATCACCTGTGCAGTCGGGTGATTGTAGCCACACGTACGGCCGTGCCCGCTTGCCGTGCCCGCTTGCTGATGAGGCTTTCAGGGCCGAAGGACCCGTCGGTTCGGGCCCTTCGCCTGCAGGCACGGCTGACGGCAGGGTGGAGTATGGGTGATGGGCCCGCCGCACCCGCAGGAATGGGCGGGCCGAGGAACGGGACCTCCACGAGGTCCCCGCCGCGTGCCCCCCGACCGCGGCGAGGGCCTGCGGTACCCGTTCTCACAGGGGGAAGCGGCATGTCCCCCCCATGCCGCTTTCCCCGGCCCCACGTCCGAAGGGCCCGGCGCGCCGCGCCGGGCCCTTCGTGTCATGCGTCCGTGCGGGTCAGTCCTTCTTCAGACCGGCCGGGCCGGGGGCCGCGTCCAGGGCGCCGGGGTCCTCACCGTTGCGAGGTGCCGGGACGGCGGCGGTGGCCGCGGAGGCGTCCTCGGCTGCGAGGCGTTCCATGCCGCTCGTCGTCTTGAGGGGCTTCTCCTTGATGAAGAGCACCGCGAGAAGGCCGAGGAAGGCGAACGGGGTGGCGATGAGGAAGAGGTCGCCGGTCGCGACGCCGTACGCGTGCTCGACGATGTTCTTCATCGGTTCGGGCAGCTTCGTCATGTCGGGCACGGCGCTGCCGTGCCCGCCGCCACCGCCGGCCACCGGGATCCCGCTCTCGGAGAGGCCCTTGGCCATCTCGCTGGCCACCCGGTTGGCGAGGATCGCACCGAGCACACTGGTGCCGATGGTGCCGCCGAGGCTGCGGAAGAAGGAGAGTACGGAGGTCGCGGCGCCCAGTTCGTGCGCGGGTACGTCGTTCTGCGCGGCCAGCACCAGGTTCTGCATCAGCATGCCGACGCCGATACCCATGAGCGCCATGTAGAGACTCAGCAGACCGAAGTGGGTGTCGGCCTCGATGGTGGAGAGCAGACCGAGGCCGGCCGTCATGACGACGGCGCCCGAGATGAGGTAGATCTTCCACTTGCCGGTCGCCGAGATGATCTGTCCGGCGATGGTCGAGGACACCAGCAGACCGCCGATCAGCGGAAGGCTCATGAGACCTGCGGCGGTCGGGGACTTGCCCAGCGAGATCTGGAAGTACTGGGACAGGAAAACGGTCCCGGCGAACATCGCGATACCGACGAAGAAGCTCGCCAGGGTGGTGAGCGACACCGTGCGGTTGCGGAAGATGTCCAGCGGGATGATCGGCTCGGCGGCCCTGGACTCGACGAAGACCGCCGCCACCAGGAGCACCACGCCGGTGGTCACCAGTGCGGCCGTCTGCCAGGACGCCCAGTCGAAGCTGTTGCCGGCGAGGGAGGTCCAGATCAGCAGCGCGCAGACACCGCCCACGATCAGGAAGGCACCCAGCCAGTCGATCTTGACCTCACGGCGCACGGTCGGCAGCTTCAGGGTGCGCTGGAGCAGGATGATCCCGGCCAGTGCGAACGGGACACCGATGAAGAAGCACCAGCGCCAGCCGAGCCACGAGGTGTCCACGAGGACACCGCCGATCAGCGGTCCGGCGACGGTGCCCACGGCGAAGACCGCGCCGAAGATGCCCGCGTACTTGCCGAGCCGGCGCGGCGGGATGATGGCGGCCATCACGATCTGGGCCAGCGCCGTCAGACCGCCGGCACCGACGCCCTGGATGACACGGCTGATGATCAGGGTCACGACGTCCTGGGAGAAGCCGGCCACCAGGGAACCGACCACGAACAGGGCGAGCGAGAGCTGGAGCAGCAGCTTCTGGTTGAACAGGTCGGCGAGCTTGCCCCACAGCGGCACGGTGGCCGTCATGGCGAGCAGTTCGGAGGTCACGACCCAGGTGTACGAGGACTGGCTCGCACCGAGGTCGGCGATGATCCGCGGCAGGGCGTTGGCGACGACCGTACCCGCGAGGATGGCGACGAACATGCCCGCCATCAGCCCGGACATCGCCTGGAGTATCTGCTTGTTGGACATGGAGGTGGGCGACTGTTCAGGCGCCTCGGTTGCGGTCACGGTGTCCTTCTTCGGTGCTGGAGCAGAACAGGATGGGTGGGCGAAGCGGCCCCCGGCGGCGTGCGGGGCTACGTCGGCGGCCGGGGGAGGCCTCGTGCCAGTTGGGCGAAGACTTCCTGGAAGACGTCCGCGAGCCCGGTCTCGCCGGCGTGGTCGCACCAGTGCTCGACGGCGACCCGCACCGCGGTCTGGGAGACGGCGGCGAGGAGCCGGGGGAAGGTGCCGGCGTCGGACGGCCTCTCGTCGCCGGGCCGGGTGGCGTCGAGCCAGTCGGTGATGGCGGCGGCCAGGGCCCGTTCCTCCGCCACATGCGCCTTCAGCCCGCGGTGGATGAGGTGCGGTGAACGTTGGAGCACCTTGGACTGAAGGGCCCAGAGCTCCTGCTTGCCCTCGAACCCGTCGAGTTCGGCGACGAGGGCGTCGCGTACGACTTCGAGAGGCGGCCGGCCGGCGGGGGCGCGGCGCACGGATTCCCTGACCCGTTCGCCCACCTCGTCGTCGACCAGGACGAACGCGTCGTCGTGACTGGGGAAGTAGTTGAAGAACGTTCGGGGGGAGACGCCGGCCGCCTCACTGATGGCCTCGACGGTGACGTTCTCGACACCGTGCTCGGCGGCGAGCCGGACCGCCGCCTCCGCGATGGCCCTGCGGGTGGCCTGCTTCTTGCGCTCCCGCAGTCCGGGTCCGGTTGCTGTCGTCTTCGCCACAACGTGCATAGTAGGCAAAGATGCACATCCTGCAAAATTATTACCCAGCGATTCCGGGAGCCCGGAGACCGGCCGGAAACGCAGAGAAGGGGCAGACCCTTTCGGGTCTGCCCCTTCGTCCATCTGCGGTAGCGGAGGGATTTGAACCCTCGGTGAGTTTCCCCACACTCGCTTTCGAGGCGAGCTCCTTCGGCCGCTCGGACACGCTACCGAGAGAGAGCTTAGACCATGCCGGGCCCTGGTCCGAAATCCGATTCCCGGTGGCGGCCCCGAGCGTGCGCGGAGCGCACTCAGCGCTCCCGGAAGAACGCCGTCAGCAGGTCCGCGCACAGGTCCTCCAGGACACCGTGGATCACCTCGGGGCGGTGGTTGAGCCTGCGGTCGCGTACGACGTCCCAGAGCGAACCCGCGGCCCCGGCCTTCTCGTCGCGTGCCCCGTAGACGACCCGGCCGATCCTGGACTGGACGAGTGCGCCCGCGCACATCGTGCAGGGCTCCAGGGTGACGACCAGGGTGCAGCCGGTCAACCGCCAGGACCCGAGAGCGGCGGCGGCGCGGCGCAGGGCGAGCACCTCGGCGTGCGCCGTCGGGTCGGCGGTCGCCTCGCGCTCGTTGTGGCCGGTGGCGAGCAGGGTGCCGTCCGGGCCCAGGACAACGGCGCCGACCGGCACTTCGCCGGCCGACGCCGCCTGCGCGGCCTCGTCCAGGGCTCGACGCATGGATGCCTGCCAGGGGTCCCGAACGGGATCGGACGGAGGCGGTGAGGAAGGTGCGGGTGGCGGTGCGTTCACCCGCGGACCCTAACGGACGGCCTCCAGGACCTCGGCCGCTCCCAGTGCGTCCGCGATCTCCGCCAGCGCGTCGGTGTGCAGGGTCAGCAGATCCTTCTCGGACAGCCCGAGGTCGGCGAGGACCCCGAGATCTCCGAGCGGCCCCGCGGGTACGGCACCGGGGTCGTCCTCCAGGTCGGGTTCGGCGGCAGCGACGCTGCCGGCATCGGACTGGGATTCATCCGGTTCGCCGTCCTCCGTGCCTTCGAGGTCCACGAGCTCCTCGAGTGCGGCGATCTCGTCGTCGGCCCCCGGTTCGCGGCCGAGCAGTTCATCGGTGAGCAGGATCTCCCCGTACGAGGAGCGGGCGGCCGCGGACGCGTCCGAGACGTAGATACGGGGGTCCTCCTCACCGTCCACCCGGACGACGCCGAACCAGGCGTCCTCCTGCTCGATGTAGACGAGGACCGTGTCCTCGTCCACCGAGGCCTCACGGGCCAGATCCGTCAGATCGGACAGGGTTTCCACATCGTCGAGCTCTGTGTCGCTCGCTTCCCACCCGTCTTCGGTGCGCGCGAGCAGTGCGGCGAAGTACACCGTGACTCTCCCACTGGTCATAGGTGAATCGGTCCGACGGGAGGGCAGACGGTCATCCGGCTGCTCTGGGCCCCGCCCAATCGGCATCGTGGCAGAAACGAACGCGATGCGAGACCTCTTCGACCGTTGCGTCGGCCATCAGTTGTTCCGAGGGCGCCCGCGCCGGCGGTGTCCGCACGGTTCCCCCCGGGCGTGTCCCGCCCGCCCGGGAAGGGCCCTCACCAGCGGAACGTACGCATCCGCATCTGCTGGCGCATACGGGCCGCGCGGGCCCGGCGCGGCTGGACCCGGTCGCGCAGCTGCTTCGCCTCGTGGAGTTCCCGGAGGAACTGCGCCCTGCGTCTCCGGCGCGCCGCGTCACTCTCCTGCGTGTCGGGTACGTTCTCCCGCGCGTCGGGCAGGCCGCGCGCGTCGCGTCCCGCCTGCCGCTGATTCCACTGCTCCCCGTCGGGCAATCGACACACCACCCCAAGCCTGGGTACGTACGTCCCCACCTTCCCCCCGGACAGGCGCTTGATGCCAGTGCGGACCGGCGGGAAGGCCGTCCGGGCCCGGTTACTGTTGACGGCATGCGGATCCACGTCGTCGACCACCCGCTGGTGGCGCACAAACTCACCACGCTGCGCGACAAGCGCACCGACTCCCCGACCTTCCGGCGGCTCGCCGACGAGCTGGTCACCCTCCTCGCGTACGAGGCCACCAGGGATGTGCGGACCGAGCAGGTCGGCATCGACACCCCGGTGACGCCCACGACCGGTGTGAAGCTGTCGCATCCGCGCCCCCTGGTCGTCCCGATCCTGCGTGCCGGGCTCGGCATGCTGGACGGCATGGTGCGACTGCTCCCGACCGCCGAGGTCGGCTTCCTGGGCATGATCCGCAACGAGGAGACGCTCCAGGCGGAGACGTACGCCACGCGGATGCCCGAGGACCTCTCCGGCCGTCAGGTCTACGTGCTGGATCCGATGCTGGCCACCGGCGGCACGCTCGTCGCGGCCATCCGGGAGCTGATCAAGCGCGGTGCGGACGACGTCACCGCGGTCGTGCTGCTCGCGGCGCCCGAGGGCGTCGAGGTGATGGAGCGCGAGCTCGCCGGTACGCCGGTCACGGTGGTCACGGCCTCGGTCGACGAGCGGCTCAACGAGAACGGCTACATCGTGCCGGGGCTCGGCGACGCCGGTGACCGGATGTACGGCACCGCCGGCTGATCCCGGCGGACCGGGCTTCCCGGACCGGCCCCCGCCGCCTCAGCAGGAGGACGGTGCCGGGGCCGGCTTCGTCAGGGCGGTGAGTGCCGATGCCGCCGCCGCGGGGGTGCTGAACGCCTTGAACTTCGTACCGATGATCAGATCGACGTCCGCCGTCCTGCGGGTGTCGGTCTTCTGCGAGGCTCCCGGCAGCTGGGTGGCGAGCACCGGGAACGAACCGCTCATGGCCGTCGGGCCGCCGAGCAGCATGCCGGTGCCGGGCACCTTCTTGTCGTACGCGGCCGGGGCGTTGTCCACCTTGCCGATGGCGAAGCCGCGCTTCTCGAGCTCGTCCGCGGCGGCCTTGGCCAGCCCGCTGCGAGGCGTCGCGTTGTAGATGTTGACCTTGATGGCGGCCGGTTTCGGGAGCGCCTTCACGGGCGCCGAGGCGCTCGGGGAGGGGCAGACCTTCGGGCGGTCGGCCGCGTTGGCCTGCTTGTTCCCGCCGGTGAAGACGTCGACGATCTGGAGCGTGCCCCAACCGGCCAGTCCGAGGGCCACCACGGCGGCGGTGGCCGAAAGGACCAGCTTTCGGCGATGACGGGGGCGGCGCATGCGAGGGTAGGTGTTACCCGTGATGCGGTACTTTCCGCCCATGCCGGGAGGGGTCAGCATGCTCATGGGCGCAGCGTAGTGCGACCTGGTGATGATGCCTACTAAACGATCAACCGATGGCACCCGTACGTGCATAAAAGCACCCGAAAGGCCCGAAATGCGCCATGAGTGGGAGTGGCGGGCTCAGCCCAGTTCGAGCACGCGGGCGTGCAGTACCTGACGCTGCTGCAGGGCGGCGCGCACGGCGCGGTGCAGCCCGTCCTCGAGGTAGAGGTCGCCCTGCCACTTGACGACGTGGGCGAACAGGTCGCCGTAGAACGTGGAGTCCTCGGCGAGCAGGGTCTCGAGGTCCAGCTGGCCCTTGGTGGTCACCAGTTGGTCCAGGCGGACCGGACGCGGCGCGACATCCGCCCACTGTCGGGTGCTTTCCCGGCCGTGGTCGGGATATGGCCGCCCATTTCCGATGCGCTTGAAGATCACACGGAAAGCCTACCGGGCAAGAGCCTCGGGGCGCAGCCGAGGGACAGGACCGGGGCGAATTCCATAACGGCACGTAACAGGCCAAAGAGTCACGTGATCCGTGAGGTGAATGAGACATGTTCGTGCGTGTGCCCTGGTGGCTGAGCGGTGACGGTGCGGCAGCCGCTCGATGGCGGTCTGATGACCTCTCGGCGTGTCACCCCGCGGGCGGACGACGGCACGCCCGCGGGGCGCGGTACCTGTCGTGCGTTACTCGGTGATGCCGTGCACGTGGCCCTTGCGCGGGCCGGCGTCGCTGCGGTGCTCGCCGGCGGCGGGGGCCGGACGGGCCAGCGGGCCCAGGTCGTGGGCGTAGGTGCCCACCGCGTTGGCGATCACATCGATGTTGGTGTCGAAGTGCCCCGTGCCGATGTTGCCCAGATCGTCGCAGGCCGCGTGGTAGCAGGGGTCGTACGCGACACCGGCCGTTCCGCCGTACGTCCCGGCCTGCGCGGCCGTCTTGATTCCCTCGGCGCCCGTGTCCGTACCGCCGGACGGGATGCCGACCTCGATGAACGGCCCGTAGTCGGAGCGCCCGGTGAAGTCCGTGCCGGTGTGCGGCTTGTTCTTGCCGTCCAGGAACGTGTTGATGTCATGTTCCAGCCGGGCGGATCCCTCGGGGCCCGGCCCCTCGCCCACACCGTCGGAGTCGTCGCCGTCGAAGACGAACTGCACGCCGTTCGGCGAGGCGATCATGTCGAAGTTGAGGTAGAGCGCGATCTTCGCGCGTTGTGCCCCGGAGAGCTTCGCGACGTACGCCTCCGAGCCCAGCAGTCCGTATTCCTCCGCCGACCACCACGCGAACCGCACCTTGTTGGCGGGTGTCCGGCCCGACTCGGCCAGCTGCAGGGCGACTTCGAGGAGTCCGGCGGAGCCGGACGCGTTGTCGTTGATGCCGGGGCCGTCGGTGACCGAGTCGAGGTGCGCGCCGAGCATGACCGTCTTCGCGTCGTCACCGCCGCGGGTCTCGGCGACGACGTTGCGGGTGGTCCGTTCCTCCCGGAACTCGCGGATCTCGAGGGAGACCTCCACGTCGCCCTTCGCCAGGTCCGCGAGGAGGCTCTCCCCCTCGTCCTGGGTGATACCGCCGGTGGGGATCTTCCCCTCCCCGGCTCCGCCCAGGGTGCCGGAGAGGGGCCCTTCGGTGTTGTTGTAGACCACCGCGGCCACCGCGCCCGCCGCCGCGGCGGCCTCCTGCTTCCGGGCGAAGGAGCAGCCGCCCCGTTCGATCAGGGCGATCCTGCCGGTGAAGCCCTCTGAGGAGTAGTCGGCCGCCTCGCAGCCCGTGGTGCCGTCGGCGGGGACGGCGACGAGAGCCGCCGTGATCCCGCCCTCCTCGGTGGAGGCGGTGTAGGTCATCGCCCTGATCGAGACGTCACGGGGGGCGGGGGAGACCACGGAGAACTTCTCGGCGAGGGCCTCGGTGTACATGAAGTCGAACGCCTCGTAGCCGACCTGGTATCCGGCTTTCCGGAGGAGCCGGTGGACATACGCGGCGGAGGCGTCGTGGCCGGCCGAGCCGGCCGCGCGGTGGCCGCCCGCCGACCCGGCTATGGCCTGGAACCGCTCCAGGTGCCGGTACGCGCCTTCGGCGGAGGAGCTTTCGACCAGCTGCCGCGAGAGTTCGGCGGCGTCCCTGGCCGGGTTCCGCGAGGCGTGTCCGCGGTCCGTGGACGCGGCGAGGAGGAGGGGTGCGGACAGGGCGGTGGCGGCCACGACAGCCGCGGTTCTGAGACGAGTCGTGTGCACTGGGGTCCTTCCGGGACGAACGGATGTGGGGGACTGACCGGAGGACCGGCGGGAGTCCGCGAGCGGCCGGGAACGGTCCCGGCCGGGAACGGCCGCTCGGAGCGTGCCGCTGTCCGGGCCACGGCCTTCGCCTGCTGTTCGTACGCCCGGGGCCCGGTGAGCGGGCCGGGGCCGGTGACCTCGGCCACCGAGCGGTGCCTTCCCGCTTCGCCGCAGACCCCGGCGGCCTTCCGTCGGCCCGTCGGACGTACGCCGGACTGTCTGTCCGGCAGGGCCGGGAGGGTCTGCGCCTCCCAGGCGCGGGACCCGGGCCGTGCGTGGGGCCGTTTCAGTGGTCCGGCTCCGTTTCCGGCGGCCGCCCGGGCCGTTCGCGCCTCACCGTCGTAGGCGGGCACCAGGTACTGGCAGAGCTGCCGTGCCCTCCCTCCGGGCTCCGAAGGAGCGAGGGGGGCCACGGCCATGGGAACCGGACTGCGGGACGGCCGTTCGTCCGCGCCGGGTCCCTGAGCGGTGCGGGCCTTGCCGTTGTCGCTCCTGGTCATGCATCCGATGATCGCGAGGGAGACCGGGTTCGGCGACTCGGCAGGACCTGAGGGTGTTGCCGTGACTACTCCGCGTGCCCCGCGTTCCCTGTGGGCGGCGGCGGCGCCGGCCGGTCCGCCCGCATCCTCAGGTAGCGGGCCTCCGGCGAGCTGAGCGTGTGGGCCGCCGCTCGCCGGTAGGCCGCGCGCGCCGCCTCGCGGTCCCCGGCCCTGTCCAGCAGATGGGCCCGTACGGCGTCCAGCCGGTGGTGGCCCGCCAGCCGGTCCTCCAGGGCCGTCACGGCTGCCAGCCCGGCCCGGGGGCCCCGCACCATGGCGAGGGCCACCGCACGGCTCAGCTCCGCCATCGGGTCGGGTGTGCGACGTAGGAGGAGGTCGTACAGGGCGAGGATCTGCGGCCAGTCGGTGTCCTCGGCACGGTCCGCCTCGTCATGCAGCGCCGCGATCGCCGCCTGCAGCTGGTACGCCCCGGCAGGCCCCTCGGAGAGGGCCTGCTCCACCAGGGCCGTGCCCTCGCTGATGGCCGCCCTGTCCCAGAGCGTGCGGTCCTGCTCGTCGAGGGGGATCAGCTCGCCGTCGGGGCCGCTGCGGGCGGCGCTTCGGGCCTCGGTCAGCAGCATCAGGGCCAGCAGTCCGGTGACCCGCCCGTCCCGGGGCAGCAGCCCGCGCACGGCACGGGTCAGCCGGATCGCTTCCCGGGCCAGGCCGGCGCGGTGCAGCGTGCTGCCGGACGTCGCGGTGTATCCCTCGTTGAAGATCAGGTAGAGCACCTGGAGCACCGCCGCGAGCCGGCTGTCGCGGTCACCGGGGCCCGGCCACCGGAACGGCACACCCCGCACCTTCTGCTTGGCCCGGCTGATCCTCTGGGCCATCGTCGCCTCGGACACCATGTGGGCCCGGGCGATCTCGGCCGTCGTCAGGCCGCCCACGGCACGCAGGGTCAGTGCGATCTGGGCGGCGGGGGACAGCTCGGGGTGGCAGCAGAGGAAGAGCAGGGTGAGCGTGTCGTCGGCGGCGGGCGCCCGGCTCTCACCGGGCGGTGGGGCCGTGAACGCGTCGCGGGGCGTGAGCGCGGCGGCCCTCTGCTCACGCCGCTGCCGTGCGGAGTCGCTGCGCAACTGGTCCGTCAGCCGTCTGGACGCGGTCCTGATGAGCCAGCCGCGCGGGTTGTCGGGCAGCCCACGGACCGGCCACTGCCGGGACGCGGCGATCAGCGCTTCCTGCACGGCGTCCTCCGCCGTGTCGAAGTGGCCGTAACGGCGTACGAGCGCGCCGAGGACCTGCGGCGCGTGGTGGCGCAGCAGATCCTCGATACCGGTCGGCCCTACGTTCACACGGTCCCTCTCCCCGGGCGGGGCGGGCGTCCTACTCCGCGGCGGCCCGGGGCTCGCCGGTGCCGTCGTCGATCGGCCGGATCAGCACCGGGTGGACGGGGGCGCCCTCCGGCTGCGGACACTCCTGGATGCGTGCGGCGATCTCGGTGACCCTGTCCAGGCTCGCGCAGTCGAGTACCCAGTACCCGGCGAGCTGTTCCTTGGTCTCCCCGTAGGGGCCGTCCGTGATCACCGGCCGGCCGTCCGCGCCCGGCATCACGGCGCGGGTCCTTGCGGGTTCGGTCAGGCCCTGGCCGTCGACCATCTCGCCCGACTCGGCCAGATCGTTGTTGAGTGCTTCCATGAAGGCGAACATCGCCTTCATGTCCTTCTCACTCCAGGCCGGGCTCCCGGCGGACGGGTTGCCGCTCATGGCCTCGTAGTCGGCCTGAGTGCCCTGAACCATCACGAGGTACTTCATGGTGTCGCTCCTCGGCTTCTCGGTCGCCGCCCCTTGTGGGCAACTCTCACAGGGGACGTCGAAGCCTGTGACCGGTTCTCGACACCACGCGGGGGCCTTTCCGGAATCACTCCGCCGCACGGGCCCGGAAGCAGTCCCCGTAGAGTTCGGCTGCGCCGTCCCGTCGACCCCGAGGTACCCCTGTGTCCCCCGCATCACCCCCGCCCGCCGTCCGGGCGCCCGCTTCCCCCGTGAGCGTCGTGGGAATCGGTGCCGACGGCTGGGCCGGCCTGCCCGGTACCGCACGCGCGGTGCTCCTGGACGCGGAGGTCCTGATCGGCGGTGAGCGCCAGCTGGGGCTGCTCCCGCCGGAGTGCGTGGGCCGGCGCGTGTCCTGGCCCTCGCCCCTGCGGCCCGCCGTACGCACTCTGCTCGCCGCGCACGCGGGGAGCAGGACAGCCGTGCTGGCCAGTGGCGACCCCATGTTCTACGGCATCGGCCGGGCCCTCACCGAGGAGCTGGGTGCCGGGGCGCTCCGTGTGCTGCCGCACCCGTCCTCGGTGTCGTACGCCTGCGCCCGGCTCGGCTGGCCGGTGGAGGACACCGAGACCGTCACCCTCGTCGGCCGCCCCACGGCCCGGCTGGCCGGCGCGCTGCACGACGGGCGCCGGCTGCTGGTGCTCTCCGCCGGCGCCGCCACGCCCGCCGCCGTGGCCGCCCTGCTGCGGGACCACGGTTTCGGACCCAGCCGGATGCGGGTGCTCGAACAGCTCGGCGGCACGGCCGAGGACTGCCTGGACGGGTTCGCCGACACCTGGGAGCACCCGCCCGGGGACCCGCTCAACGTCATCGCGGTGGACTGCCGGAGCACCCCGGGCACCCTGCGCCTCGGAGCCGTGCCCGGCCTCCCCGACGAGGCGTACGAGCACGACGGCCAGCTCACCAAACGCCATGTCCGGGCGGCTACGCTCGGGGTGCTCGCACCCGCTCCGGGCGAGCTCCTGTGGGACGTCGGCGGTGGCTCCGGCTCCATCGCGGCGGAGTGGATGCGGACCCACCCGTCCTGCCACGCCGTCACCGTGGAACGCGATCCGGTACGGGCGCGGCGCATCGAGCGCAACGCGGACCGGCTCGGGGTCCCCGGGCTGCGCGTGGTCACCGGCCGCGCACCCGGCGTCCTGGCCGGACTGCCCGTACCCGACGCCGTGTTCATCGGCGGCGGGCTGACCGCGCCAGGCCTGCTCGACGCCTGCTGGGACGCGCTGCCCCCGGGCGGGCGCCTGGTCGCCAACACGGTCACGCTGGAGTCGGAGGCGCTGCTCACCGAGTGGTACCGGCGGCTCGGTGGTGACCTGGTCCGCCTCGCGGTGGCCCATGCCGTACCCGTCGGCGGGTTCACCGGCTGGCGTCAGGCCATGCCCGTCACCCAGTGGTCCGTACAGAAAACCTCGCACGCTCCAGGAGACGACAGATGACCGTGTACTTCATCGGTGCGGGCCCCGGCGCCGCCGACCTGATCACCGTGCGCGGTGCCCGCGTCCTCGCCGCCAGTCCGGTCTGCCTGTACGCCGGCAGCCTGGTGCCACGCGAACTGCTCGCCGAATGCCCCCCGGACGCGCGGCTCGTGGACACGGCTCAGCTGGACATCGACCAGATCACCGCCGAACTGGTGCGGGCGCACGAGGACGGTCACGACGTGGCCCGGCTGCACTCCGGCGACCCCTCGGTCTTCAGCGCCGTGAACGAGCAGATGCGGCGGCTCGACGAGGCGGGCGTGCCGTACGAGGTGGTGCCCGGGGTTCCCGCCTTCGCCGCGGCCGCGGCGGCGCTCAAGCGGGAGCTGACGGTGCCCACGGTCGGTCAGACGGTGATCCTCACCCGGATCGCCCAGCGGGCAACGGCGATGCCCGAGGGCGAGGACCTGGCCACGCTGGGCCGCAGCGGCGCGCTGATCGTGCTGCACCTCGCGGCGCGGTACGTGGACCGGGTGGTCGACGAACTGCTGCCGCACTACGGGGCCGACTGCCCCGCAGCTGTGGTCGCCATGGCCTCACGCCCGGACGAGATCATCCTGCGCGGCACGCTGGAATCCATCGCGGAGCAGGTGAAGGCGGCGGGAGTGATCCGGACAGCGGTGATCATGGTCGGCCGGACGCTGGGCGCCGAGCAGTTCCACGACAGTCACCTGTACTCCCCGGCGCGGGACCGCCGCACCTGCTGACGGGCGGGGGCCGGACGGCCGCCGCCCGTCGTCCCACGCCGCTCACCGGGCTTCGCTGCGTCCCACGACGGCCCCTGCCCGGTCGATGCAGATCACATCGACCGCCACCGGTGCTCCCCGCAGCACCGACAACGCCTGGTCCCGGGCGGCCACGGCGACCAGGTCGCCCAGCGGCACCCCGGCTGCGGTGCACAGCTGCAGCGCCGCGAGGCCGGTGTTGGCGGCCTCGATCTCCGCCGCCAGCCCCTCGCTCGCACCGCCCTGCCGCGCCAGCCGTGCCAGATAGGGCTTGTCGACCTGGGAGCGGCCCGAGTGCAGGTCCAGGTGCCCGGCGGCCAGCTTGGACAGCTTGGCGAACCCGCCGCAGATCGTCAGCCGCTCCACCGGATGCCGGCGGACGTACTTCAGCACCGCGCCCGCGAAGTCCCCCATGTCCAGCAGGGCGATCTCCGGCAGCCCGTACTCGGCGGCCACTGTCTTCTCCGAGGTCGAGCCCGTGCATCCCGCGACATGCCGGTGCCCGGCCGCGAGGGCCACGTCCACCCCGCGCCGGATCGAGTCGATCCAGGCCGAGCAGGAGTACGGCACCACGATGCCCGTGGTGCCCAGGATCGAGATGCCGCCCAGGATGCCCAGGCGAATGTTCCACGTGAAACGTGCGATCTCCTCGCCGTCGTCCACCGAGACCGTGATCTCGGCGTCACCGGTGCCGCCGTGCTCCGCCGCCACGCGTGCGATGTGGTCCCGCATCATCTGACGCGGGACGGGGTTGATCGCGGGCTCGCCGACGTCGAGCGGCAGCCCGGGAAGCGTCACCGTCCCCACCCCGGGTCCGGCCCGGAACACCACTCCGGACCCCGCAGGCAGCAGCCGTACGGTGGACCGCACCAGCGCGCCGTGGGTGACGTCCGGGTCGTCGCCCGCGTCCTTGACCACACCGGCCGTGGCCTCCCCGTCGCCGAGCGCCTCCACCGCGAGCGCGAAGGCGGGGGTCTGGCCCCTGGGCAGGGTGATGGTCACCGGGTCGGGGAACTCGCCGGTGAGCAGGGCCGTGTAGGCGGCCGTGGCCGCCGCCGTCGCGCAGGCCCCGGTCGTCCAGCCCGGCCGCAGACCGGTGTGCTTGAGTTGGGCGGCACGCCCGCCCTGCGCCTCACTGCTCATGGATGGACCGATCCGATGCCCTTGCACGTACTCGTCCTCGGCGGCACGACGGAGGCCCGCCGGCTGGCGGAGTCGCTGGTGGCAGCGGACGGGGTCCGGGTGACCAGCTCACTCGCGGGACGCGTCGCCCGGCCGAAGCCACCGCCCGGCGAGGTGCGCGTCGGGGGTTTCGGCGGAGCCGAAGGCATGGCCGACTGGCTCCGTGGACACCATGTGGATGCGGTCATCGACGCCACCCATCCCTTCGCCGGAACGATCAGTTTCAACGCGGCCTCGGCCGCCGCCGCTGTCCATGTTCCCCTGCTGGCCCTCCGGCGGCCCGGCTGGGTGCCCGCAGAGGGCGACCGGTGGCACCTCGCCGATTCCCTCGCGGGTGCGGCGGAGCTGCTGCCGGAGCTGGGGTCGCGCGTCTTCCTGACCACGGGACGCATGGGTCTGGCGGCGTTCGCCGCACTGGACTCGCTGTGGTTCCTGATGCGCTCGGTGGACGCTCCCGGTGCCCCGCGTCCGGCGCGGATGGAGGTCCTGCTGGACCGCGGGCCGTTCTCCCTGGAGGGCGAACGGGAGCTGATGCGGCGGCATCGCATCGACGTCCTGGTCACGAAGGACAGCGGCGGCGACGCGACCGCCCCCAAGCTCACGGCCGCCCGCGAGGCAGGAATCCCGGTGGTGGTGGTCGCGCGCCCGCCGGTCCCCGCGGGTGTGCCGGTGGCCGGGACGCCGGAGGAGGCACTCGTCCTGCTGCGGGCCCTTCTCACGTGACGTGGCCGCGCCCGCGCTCGTGTGCGGGGGCCGTCGGCGCTTCGGCCCGCCTCAGACGCCCGTGCGGCCGTCGAGGCGCTCCCGCACGAGGTCGGCGTGGCCGCAGTGCCGGGCGTACTCGCTGATCATGTGCGTGTAGATCCAGCGCAGGGTGACCTGGCCCCCCATGAACGGGCTGGTGTCGTCGAGGGTGCGGGCCGCGCAGTTCTCCCGGGCCCGGTCCGTCTCCGACCGCCATACGGCCAGCGCCTGCTCGTACGCCGCGTCCTCGGCCAGGTCGAACCCGCCGTCGGTGTCGTCCGGGTCGGCCTCGGGTGCGTAGATCGCCGGTACCTCCTCCTGGGCGAGGACCCGGCGGAACCAGTTCCGTTCGACCTCCGCGGCGTGCTGGACGAGCCCGAGAAGGGTGATCGGTGAGGGCTCCACGGCTGCTTCGCGGAGCCGCTCGTCCGTCAGGCCCTCGCACTTCTGGGCGAGCGTGGCGCGGTAGAAGTCGAGCCAGCTCTCCAGGGAGGTCCGCTCGTCGGCGTCCAGGGGAGGCATGTGGCGTATGGGGGTGCTCATGGGCGCCATCGTGGCACGGGGGTCCGACAACGAACCTGGCACCGGCCCCCGCCGGAGCGGCAGGAGGCACCACCGGCCCGGGAGCCGGCCCGCCCACCGGTGCCGCGCGCGGGACATGACGCGCGATCAGGAGCCGGACTCCCGGACGGCTTGGGCGGGGGTGCTGACCGGCCGGGGCGGCGCCGGTCCATGGGGCGCCGCCCCGGCCGGTCAGTCCTCCGGGTAGCGGCGTGGCGTCCAGACGATCTGCCGCCCCTCACCCCTCCGCACCCAACGGGTCTGCGAGGAACCGACGATGAGGATCGTCCGCATGTCCACCTCGGCCGGGTCCAGGTCGGCCAGCCGCACCGTCCGCACGCTCTCGGCCGGGCCTCCGACATCGCGGCCGAGCACCACGGGTGTGTCCGGGGAGCGGTGCTCCAGCAGCAGGTCGCGGGCCTTGCCGACCTGCCAGGTCCGGCTGCGGGAGCCAGGGTTGTACAACGCCATGACGAGGTCGGCCGTGGCCGCCGCGCGCAGTCGCCCGGCGATGACCTCCCACGGCTTGAGCCGGTCCGAGAGCGAGATGGTGGCGTAGTCGTGGCCCAGGGGCGCACCGGCCCTGGCGGCGGCGGCATTGGCCGCGGTCACTCCGGGGAGCACCCGCACGGCGATGTCCGTGTACGCGTCCTGAGAGGCCACCTCCAGCACGGCCGTCGCCATCGCGAAGACCCCGGGGTCGCCTCCGGACACCACGGCCACCCGGCGGCCGCGGCGTGCCAGGTCGAGGGCGAACTCGGCGCGTTCCGACTCGACCTTGTTGTCGGAGCCGTGACGCTGCTGGCCCGGCCGCACCGGCACCCTGTCCAGATACGTCGTGTAGCCGACCAGGTCGTCGGCGGCGGCCAGCGCCCCGCGTGTCTCGGGCGTCAGCCACAGCGGTCCGGCCGGCCCGGTGCCGACCACGACGACCTCCCCGGTGTCCCGGCCCGCTGCCGGGGAGGGGCGGGGCGCGTCGATCCGGCTGGGCAGCACGGCGACCGCGAAGTACGGCACGGAGCCGGCGTCGGTGTCCGCCAGGTCACCGGTCCGCTCCCCGGCCATGGTGGCGCGCTCGACGTAACGCGCCTCGGGCAGCCGCCCGGACGCCTCGAACGCGCGGCGCACGGCGGGGAAAGTCCGCCCCAGCTTCATCACCACCGCGGAGTCCGTGGCCGCCAGACGTGCGGTCAGCTCTTCCTCCGGAAGGGTTCCCGGCAGGATCGTCAGCACCTCCTCGGCCTCGACGAGCGGGGTTCCCAGACGGGCGGCGGCAGCGCTGACCGAGGTGACGCCGGGGATGACCTCGGTGTCGTAACGGTCCGCGAGCCGCTTGTGCATGTGCTGGTACGAGCCGTAGAAGAGCGGGTCGCCCTCGGCGAGCACGGCGACGGTGCGCCCGGCGTCGAGGTGCGCCGCGAGGCGGGCCGCGGCCTCGGCGTAGAACTCGTCCAGCGCACCCCGGTAGCCGCCGGGGTGGTCCGTGGTCTCCGTCGTGACGGGGTAGACCAGCGCCTCCTCGATGTGGTCGGCGCGGATGTACTGCGCCGCGATCGAGCGGGCGATGGAACGGCCGTGCCGGGCGGAGTGGTACGCGACGACATCGGCCTCGCCGATGACCTGCACGGCCCGCACGGTCATCAGGGCCGGGTCTCCGGGACCCAGCCCGACGCCGTAGAGCCGCCCGGTGCTTCCGGTGCCGTCGGCCTGCTGCTGCTCGGGCACGCTCACTCCTCCTCGCTGGCGATCGCGTTGAGGGCGGCGGCGGCGATGGCGCTGCCGCCGCGCCTGCCCCGCACGACGAGGTGCTCCAGCCCGGACGGGTGGGCGGCCAGAGCCTCCTTGGACTCGGCGGCCCCGATGAAGCCGACGGGCACACCGATGACCGCGGCGGGGCGCGGGGCGCCCTCCTCGATCATCTCCAGCAGTCGGAAGAGCGCGGTGGGCGCGTTCCCGACGGCGACGACCGCGCCCTCCATCCGGTCCCGCCACAGCTCCAGGGCGGCGGCGCTGCGGGTGGTTCCGAGCTTCACGGCCAGTTCGGGGACGCCGGGATCGGACAGGGTGCAGATCACCTCGTTGTCCGCGGGCAGGCGCTTGCGGGTGACACCGCTGGCGACCATCGCGACGTCGCACAGGATCGGTGCGCCGGCGCGCAGCGCCGCGCGGGCGTCGGCCACCGCGCTCGGCGAGAAGGCGAGATCGCGTACGAGGTCGACCATGCCGCAGGCGTGGATCATGCGAACGGCGACCTGGCTCACGTCGGCGGGCAGCCCGGCCAGATCCGCCTCCGCACGGATGGTGGCGAAGGACTGGCGGTAGATCGCCGGTCCGTCCTTCTCGTACTGGTGCACAGTGCTGTCGCTTTCTTCATCGAACAAGTCGGACAGGAAGGTGGTGCGTGGTGGTCAGCTGCGCGCGCCCCGGGCCGCTGCCACGGCTGCGGCGAGTGCGCCCGGGTCGTCCCGGACCGTCACCGCCGATGCCGTCCGGTCCCCCCGGACGTGGGAGATCCGGTGGCCTCCGGGGACGGCGACCACATCGATCCACTCCCCGTGCGGATGACCGCAGCGGCGTTCGCACCCGGACCAGTACACAGGGAGCCGCCCGGCCGGGCCGACGGCGGCCCCCGCCTCGGCCCGCACATCGGCCAGTGACTTCGCGCAGCCGGGCTGCCCGATACAGGCCCCCACGCCGGCCCACGGGGAGCCCGGTCCAGTGATCAGACCGGCGTCGGAGAGGCCGCTCAGCAGGCTGCCCGCACGGTCGGGTGCGACCCCGGTGACGACGGCCCCGCGCCACGGGGTGAGGCGCAGTTCCCCGGCGCCGGCCAGCAGCCGCCACTGAGCCCGGTCCAGCCGGCCCAGCGGCACGCCGACCGACAGCGCGGTGTGGTGGCGGTGACTGCCCGGCACGGGGCCGGGGGCGGGGGGCTGGGCTCCGAGGGGGCGGGGGTGGTGGTGCGGGGCGACCGTCAGGCCGGCCTGTCGCAGCCGGCGGACGACTTCGGCGGGCAGCGCTGCCGCCGCACCGTCCGGCAGGTCCTTCACCCGCCAGGCGCCGGGCCCCCGGGCCGCGTCGAGGAAGGCCTCGGCGGCGATCAGCGCGGCGCGCGGCCCGTCGGCCCAGGGCACGCGGAGCACGGAGTCACCGGGGCCGATGCGCAGCAGGGCGCCGCCGTCACCGTGGCCGAGGAGGGTGAGGTCGGCGCCGAGGGCGTCCACGTCGCCGCGGCCGTCGTCGAGGGCGAACAGGAAACGTCCGGAGAGCGCCGTCGCGCGGTCGCTCGCGCAGAGGAGGCTGTCCAGTCCGGTCAGCCAGGGTCTGACGTCACCGGCACCGAGGCCGTCGAGCCCGGAGAGGGGGGACGCGACCATGTTGCGCACCCGTTCATGACGTGCGGAGGGCAGCAGCCCGGCCTCGTCCAGCAGCCCGGCCAGCTCGGCGCCGCAGTCCGGGCCGAGCCCGCGCAGTTGCACGTTCCCACGGGAGGTGAGATGCAGCTCACCGTCACCGAAGCGCTCGGCGGCATGCCCGAGCACCTCTGCCTGCCGGGGCGTCAGCACCCCGCCGGGTATGCGGATCCGCGCCAGCGCACCGTCATCCGCCCGGTGCAGGCGCAGCGCACCGGGACAGGCGTCATCGCTGCTCCGGGCACACGCATCACCCGGAGACCGGGACGGGAGGGAGGAGGCGGGCATGGCGGCGAGCATACCGACCGTGACCGGGTCGCATCCTGACGGTCACTGTGACCTGCGGGACACCACCTCTCCCGGCCGGTGCGCGGGCCGCCCGGGCAGGCCCCGGTCCCGGCCGGTGCGGGGGCCGTCTGGTCAGGACCCCCCACCCGCCGCCTACTATGCCTAGCGGCGGTCCGTTGGGTCCGCCATCGCCATACGGCGACATGGGAGGAAGCCCGGTGAGATCCCGGCGCGGTCCCGCCACTGTGAGCCCGGCCCCAGGCCGTGCGAGTCAGGAACTCCCATCCCCGAGCTCGGCTCCGCCCGAGCGGGGGAGACCCCCAATCCGACACCGCCTGGGGCGTGGACACCCCGGGGAAGGACTGACGCCGCATGATCCTGCTCCTGTCGACGTCCGACAC
This sequence comes from Streptomyces sp. NPDC014623, assembly GCF_043088245.1. Classification (NCBI taxonomy): domain Bacteria; kingdom Bacillati; phylum Actinomycetota; class Actinomycetes; order Kitasatosporales; family Streptomycetaceae; genus Streptomyces; species Streptomyces sp. NPDC014623. The sequence continues at coordinate 181,444 of NZ_JBIBZU010000009.1, forward strand.
CGACCTGCTCAGCGCCCGCGCCTCCGGCGGCCCGGTCGGCTTCCGTTACGCGAACCCGTCCCGGCTCTCCGTCGAGGACCTGCCGCAGCTCCTGGAGGGCACGGACCTCGTCGTCGTACGTCTCCTCGGAGGTGTCCGTGCCTGGCAGGAGGGCCTCGACCAGGTCCTCGCCACCGGCCGGCCCGTCGTCGTGCTCACCGGCGAACAGGCCCCCGACGCACAGCTGATGGCCGCGTCGACCGTGCCCATCGGCATCGCGGCGGAGGCGCACGCCTACCTCGCGCACGGCGGCCCCGCCAACCTGGAGCAGCTGGCCCGCTTCCTCTCCGACACCGTGCTGCTCACCGGTCACGGCTTCGAGGCGCCCGCCCCCGCCCCCGCGTGGGGCCCGCTGGAGCGGACCGCCGGGGACGTCACCGGGCCGACGGTCGCGGTGCTCTACTACCGCGCCCACCACATGAGCGGGAACACCGCGTTCGTCGAGGCGCTCTGCACGGCCGTGGAGGACGCGGGCGCCCGCGTCCTCCCGCTGTACGTCGCCTCGCTCCGCACCCCTGAGCCCGAGCTCATCGACGAACTCCGCGCCGCCGACGCCATCGTGACGACGGTCCTCGCCGCGGGCGGCACCAAGCCCGCCACCGCGTCGGCCGGCGGAGACGACGAGTCCTGGGACGCGGGTGCCCTCACCGGCCTCGACGTGCCCGTCCTCCAGGCGCTCTGCCTCACCAGCCCGCGGGCCGCCTGGGAGGAGAACGACGAGGGCGTCTCCCCGCTGGACGCGGCGACCCAGATCGCCGTCCCCGAGTTCGACGGCCGGTTGATCACCGTGCCGTTCTCCTTCAAGGAGATCGACGAGGACGGCCTGCCCGCATACGTCGCCGATCCCGAGCGGGCCGCCCGGGTCGCCGGGATCGCCGTACGCCACGCCCGGCTCCGCCACATCCCGGCCGCCGAGAAGCGGATCGCGCTCGTCCTGTCGGCCTACCCGACCAAGCACTCCCGCATCGGCAACGCGGTCGGCCTCGACACCCCGGCCAGCGCCGTCGCCCTGCTGCGCAGGCTCCGGGAGGAGGGTTACGACTTCGGTCCGGAGGAGGAGATCCCGGGCCTGGTGTCCGGTGACGGCGACGAGCTGATCTACGCGCTCATCGAGGCCGGCGGCCACGACCAGGAGTGGCTGACCGAGGAGCAGCTGGCCCGCAACCCGGTCCGGATCCCCGCCGCGGACTACCGCCGCTGGTTCGCCACCCTGCCCGCCGAACTCCGGGAGGCGGTGGAGGAGCACTGGGGCCCGGCGCCCGGTGAGATGTTCCTCGACCGGTCCCGCAACCCCGAGGGCGACATCGTGCTCGCCGCCCTGCGCCGCGGCAACCTGCTGATCCTCATCCAGCCGCCGCGCGGCTTCGGCGAGAACCCGATCGCGATCTACCACGACCCCGACCTGCCGCCCTCGCACCACTACCTGGCCGCGTACCGCTGGATCGCCGCGTCCGCCGACGACAACGGCTTCGGCGCCGACGCGATGATCCACCTCGGCAAGCACGGCAACCTGGAGTGGCTGCCGGGCAAGAACGCCGGCCTGTCCGCCGCCTGCGGCCCCGACGCCGCGCTGGGCGACCTGCCGCTGGTCTACCCGTTCCTCGTCAACGACCCAGGCGAGGGCACCCAGGCCAAGCGCCGTGTGCACGCCACGCTCGTGGACCACCTCGTACCGCCGATGGCGCGCGCCGACAGCTACGGCGACATCGCCCGCCTCGAACAGCTCCTGGACGAGCACGCCCAGATCGCCGCGATGGACCCGGCCAAGCTCCCGGCCGTCCGCGCCCAGATCTGGACCCTCATCCAGGCCGCGAAGCTCGACCACGACCTGGGCCTGGAGGACCGGCCGGAGGACGAGGGCTTCGACGAGTTCATCATGCATCTCGACGGCTGGCTCTGTGAGATCAAGGACGTCCAGATCCGCGACGGCCTGCACGTCCTCGGCGGCGCCCCGGCCGGCAAGGACCGCGTCAACCTGGTCCTCGCCGTCCTGCGCGCCCGCCAGATCTGGGGCGGCACGTCCTCGCTGCCCGGCCTGCGCGAGGCGCTCGGCCTGGACGAGTCGGCGGCCACCCGCACCGCCGCCGACGCGGCCGAGGAGCAGGCCCGCGCGCTCGTCCAGGCCATGGACGACGCGGACTGGGACCCGGCCGCCGTCGCCGGTGTGGCCGAGGGCCACCCGCAGGCCGTCGCCGACATCCTGGACTTCGCCGCCCGCGAGGTCGTGCCCCGCCTCGCCGCGACGACCGACGAGCTCGACCACGCGGTCCACGCGCTGAACGGCGGCTTCGTCCCCGCCGGCCCGTCCGGCTCCCCGCTCCGCGGCCTGGTCAACGTGCTGCCGACCGGCCGCAACTTCTACTCGGTCGACCCCAAGGCCGTCCCCTCCCGCCTCGCCTGGGAGACCGGCCAGGCCCTCGCCGACTCGCTCCTGGAGCGCTACCGCGCCGACAACGGCGACTGGCCCACCTCCGTCGGGCTGTCCCTGTGGGGCACCTCCGCGATGCGCACCGCCGGCGACGACATCGCGGAGGCGTTCGCCCTCCTCGGCGTCCGCCCCGTCTGGGACGACGCCTCGCGCCGGGTCACGGGCCTGGAGGCGATCCCGTACGAGGAGCTGGGCCGCCCCCGCATCGACGTCACGCTGCGCATCTCCGGCTTCTTCCGCGACGCGTTCCCGCACACCATCGGCCTGCTCGACGACGCCGTACGCCTGGCGGCCTCCCTCGACGAGCCCGCCGAGCGGAACTTCGTACGCGCCCACACCCAGGCCGACCTGGCCGAGCACGGCGACGAGCGGCGCGCCACCACCCGCATCTTCGGCTCCCGGCCGGGGACGTACGGCGCCGGGCTGCTCCAGCTGATCGACTCCCGTGACTGGCGTACGGACGCCGACCTCGCCGAGGTGTACACGGTGTGGGGCGGTTACGCCTACGGCCGTGAGCTGGACGGCCGCCCGGCCAGGGACGAGATGGAGACCGCGTACAAGCGGATCGCGGTGGCGGCGAAGAACACCGACACGCGTGAGCACGACATCGCGGACTCGGACGACTACTTCCAGTACCACGGCGGTATGGTCGCGACCGTACGCGCGCTGAAGGGCACCGCCCCCGAGGCCTACATCGGTGACTCGACCCGCCCCGAGACGGTGCGCACCCGCACCCTGGTCGAGGAGACGTCCCGGGTCTTCCGCGCCCGGGTGGTCAACCCGAAGTGGATCGAGGCGATGCGCCGTCACGGCTACAAGGGCGCCTTCGAACTCGCCGCGACGGTCGACTACCTCTTCGGGTACGACGCGACGACGGGCGTGGTCGCGGACTGGATGTACGACAAGCTGACCGAGACGTACGTCCTGGACCCGACGAACCGCGCATTCCTCCAGCAGGCCAATCCCTGGGCACTCCACGGCATCGCGGAACGCCTCCTGGAAGCCGAGTCCCGGGGCATGTGGGCGAAGCCCGACCCGGCGGTGCTCGAGGCCCTGCGCCAGGTGTTCCTGGAGACCGAGGGCGACCTGGAGGGCGAGGACTGAGCGCTGGCGCCGGGCCGGAGGCCCTCCGGTCCGGCGCCCCGCAGCCTGCCTTGCCCCCCGCGCCGAACGGGTCCACGCTGGTGGAATGGGTGACCGAGCAGACCATGCGCCCGTCGCGTCGGTCCAGCATGCGTTCCGCTTGATGGAGGCCGTGGGGGCGCACGACGGCGGCGCGCCCGCCGAGCGGCTGGCGCGGGACACGAGGCTGCCCATGGACGCCGTCCGCGAGCTGCTGTGGACCCTCACCCAGGACGGGTACCTCCGCGGACTCGAGGACGGCGGTTACGTGCTGGGCGCCAAGCTGCACGGCGGGCACTTGGCGCAGGACCTGGTCAGCCGGGTCCGCCCGGCCCTGGCCTCGCTGCGGGACGACCTGTCCGCCGCCGTCTACCTCACCTTCTACGAGGACGGTGAGATCCGGATCGCCGAGATAGCCGACGGCCCGAAGGCGCCGAAGGTCGACCTCTGGGTGGGATTCAAGGACGCGGGGCACGCCACGGCCCTGGGCAAGTGCGTCCTGCGTGAGCTGGACGTCGAGGCGCGCCGGGACTATCTGGCGCGGCACGCCCTCGCCGACCTCACACCGCGCACGATCACCCACCGGGAGGAGCTCGTCCGGCAGCTCGAGTCATCGGCGTCGGACCCGGTGATGATGGACCGGGAGGAGTACGACCTCGGCACGACCTGCATCGCGGTGCCCGTCCGCAGCGGCACGAAGTTCGGCTCCCTCGGGGTCTCCTTCCGGGCGGACCGGATGTACCGCACCAGGCAGTTCAGGGAGAGCCTGCTGGCGTCGGCGAACCGCGTGAGCAGGGACCTCGCCTTCGGCTTCTGAGCGGGGACCGTCCTGCGCCGCCCCGGGCCCCTCCGGAAGCGTGCCCGGGTGCCCCACAGCCTCGAACGCCTCCTGGCCCGCGTGTTTCCGGGCGGTGGCACGCCCCTGGTGGAGCCGGCCCGGTCCCGTTCGCTGCCGGTCAGGAATCAAGAAGCACACGGTACGGAGGCGCCATAGCTTCGTTCCATGACTTCTCCCGTATCCGTCACCCTCGGGGTGGCCGACCCCACCGCCGCCGAAGAGTTCTACGCCGCCGCCTTCGGACTGGGCCCTGAGCTGCGCATACGGGCGTCGGAGGCGCCGACGACCGGTTTCCGCGGGTACACGCTGTCGCTCGCGGTGTCCGGGCCCGCCACCGTCGACGGCTTCATCGACGCCGCCCTCGGCGCAGGGGCCCGGCCGGTGAAGCCCGCCACCAAGTCGTTCTGGGGTTACGGCGGTGTCGTACGCGCCCCGGACGGTGCTCTGTGGAAGATCGCGACCTCGAAGAAGAAGGACAAGGGCCCGGCCACCCGGGAGATCGACCGGTTCGTGCTCCTGCTGGGCGTCGACGACGTACTCGCGAGCAAGCGGTACTACGTGGAGCGCGGCCTCACCGTGGGAAAGAGCTTCGGCCGCAGGTACGTCGACTTCGATACGCCGTCGAGCTCCGTCAAGCTGGGCCTCTACGGTCGTCGCGCCCTCGCCGAGGACGCCGGTGTCCCTCCCGGGGGCACCGGATCGCACCGGCTCGCGATCACCGGGGACAGCGGACCCTTCACCGACCCCGACGGGTTCGCCTGGGAGTCCGCCTCCCGGTGAATCCGGCTGTGCCGGCCCGGTCGCCGTGGCACGATCACCCGTGTGACGAGCAGACCCGCCGAGGCCCAGCACCTGCGCGATCTCGCCCGGCTGCGCCGGGTGCGCGACCGGATCGACCGGGAGTACGCACAGCCACTGGACGTCGAGGCGCTCGCGCGCGGTGTGAACATGTCGGCCGGACACCTCAGCCGTCAGTTCCGGCTCGCCTACGGGGAATCGCCGTACAGCTACCTGATGACACGCCGGATCGAGCGGGCGATGGCGCTGCTGCGCCGTGGCGACCTCAGCGTCACCGACGTCTGCTTCGAGGTCGGCTGCTCCTCGCTCGGCACCTTCAGTACCCGCTTCACGGAGCTGGTCGGGATGCCGCCCAGCGCATACCGGCGGCAGGCGGAGAGCGGGGCGCAGGGGGTGCCGCCGTGCGTGGCGAAACAGGTCACCAGGCCGGTCAGGAATCGAGAAGCCCGCACCCACGGGCCGCCACTAGCGTGAATGCCATGGACATCACCATTCACACCTGTGTACTCCTGCACGACGACCCCGAGGCCTCCCTGGCCTTCTACCGCGACACCCTTGGTTTCGAGGTCCGTAAGGACGTCGGTACCGGCACGATGCGCTGGATCACGGTCGGTCCGGCCGGCCGGCCCGGCACCTCCATCCTCCTGGCACCGCCGGCCGCCGACCCGGGCATCACCGAGGAGGAGCGCCGCACCGTCGCCGAGATGATGGCCAAGGGCACCTACGGGTGGCTCCTCCTGGCCACGAAGGACCTCGACGGCACCTTCGAGAAGCTGCAGGCCGACGACGCCGAGGTGATCCAGGAGCCGACCGAGCAGCCGTACGGCGTGCGCGACTGCGCTTTCCGCGATCCCGCCGGAAACCAGATCCGCATCCAGGAAGTGCGCTGAGCCCCCGGCGCCCCCGACCGTGACCGACGCGTCGGTCGCCGAAGCCCGGCATCGGGCGGCCGACGCGGTCAGGCGCACGCTTCGAGGCGAGGGCAGCGCCCCGCCGCAGCCGAACAGGGCCGGCCCCTCCCAGAGTTGTCCGCGCTGTGCGCCCGCGCCCTCGGACTGATGTTCCACGGGTGAATATGCGGGCATCGCGGTGCACCGGGAGCCGGGCCCCGGCAGTCTGCTGAGGGCGGGAGCAACGGTGGACCGCGCAGGCCGGTGACCCGTCGGCTCCGCGACCGGGGCCGGTCACGGAGCCGGCGAAGCTCCGGACGCGGTCCGCGAGTCGAAGGGGGCGCTTCAATGACATCCGGTGGAGCAGGGCCATCCGGTCAGGCGTATCCGACGGGTGCGCCGGCCGTCGGCGTCGGCACGAAGTCACAGCTGCCCGCCTCACCGGCGGTTCCGGTACAGCCGGGCCGCCCGCCCGGTGAGGAGCGGCAGCGCCCGGTGCCCCGCCATGTCGCGTGCGTGATGGACGGGAACGGCCGGTGGGCGCAGCAGCGCTCCCTGCCGCGCACGTCAGGGCACAGGGCGGCGGAGACGACGGTGATCGACGTCATCGAGGCGGCACGGTCGGCGGGGGTCGAGTGGCTCAGCCTGTACGCCTTCTCCACCGAGAACTGGCGGCGCCCCGGCGAGGAGGTCGACTTCCTCATGCGCCTGGTGCGCCGCGTGGTGCGCAAACACGCGGCACTGCTGCACGCACGCGGCATCCGCTGCCGGTTCCTGGGAGCCGGGGACCCGAGGATCCCCGCCGCCCTGGCCCGTGACTTCGCCGATCTGATGACACTCACCGAGTGCAACCGGGGCATGACGCTGACCGTGGCGTTCGACCACGGGGGGCGCCAGGACATCGTCTCCGCGGCGCGGTCCCTCATCCGCTCCGGGGTGCCCGCCGACGCCGTCGACCAGGCGTGCTTCGCCGAGCATCTGCCCGTCCCCGACATGCCCGACGTGGACCTCGTCATCCGCACCTCCGGTGAGCAGCGCATCTCCAACTTCATGCTCTGGCAGGTGGCTTACGCCGAGTGGACCTTTCCACCGGTGCTCTGGCCCGATTTCCGTGCGCCGCACTTCCTGGAATGCCTGCACGACTACCGAAACCGCGACCGCCGCTTCGGCGGCGTGACGCCGCAGACGAACGGAGAGCCCCACAGGTGAAGGACACGGACAGCAGCCACCCCACGGGGACCGGTGCCGGCTCCACGGGGCCGTCCGAGGACCCCGGCAGGGCGGCCGCCGAAGGGCCGGCCGAATCCCTCTTCGGCCCGGAGTCGGAGTTCCACCGGTTCTTCAACGATCCCCGCTGGGCACTGGCCGTCGTCAGGGCCACGGTGCTGGAGGCCGCCCACCCGCAGGTCGGCGCGGCACTGGCCGACAACTCCTCCTTCGTGGTGCACCCGTGGCGACGGCTGCGCAACACCCTGGTGAGTCTGCAGCGCATGTTCGGAGCCGACGAAGCCGTACGACAGCGGGAAGCGGCCCGGCTCAACCGCCTGCACTCACGGCTGAGCGGCACGGACGCGAGCAACCGGCCCTACGACGCGATGGACCCCGAGGTCCGGGCGTGGGTGGTCGCGACGCTCTTCGAGAGCTCCGTCACCATGTGCCGGCTGAGCGGACAGCCCCTGGACCAGCGCACCATGGAGCGTCTCTACGCCGAATTCCAGGCCTTCCTGGCCGCCCTGGGGGACCAGGCGGGCCACCTCCCGCCCACCTTGCCCGAGTTCTGGAAGTACTACGACCGCATGGTCGCGGAGGAACTGCAGAACACGGAAGCGCTGCGCATCATCCTCTTCAGGCTCTTCGAACATCTGCCGGCGCCGCCGCTGTTCGCCGGCCTGCCCACGGTCTGGGCGACCGGCCGCGCGCTGGCGGGGCCGGTCCTCGGCACCATCACCGTGGCCTCCCTCCCGGAGGCCTTCCGCCGTCGGGCGGGACTGCCGGAGGTCCCCGGTGCCCAGACCCTGATGCAGAGTGCCTACATGGCTGCCCGCCTGGCCCGCGCCCTGCCGGACAACTGGCTGCAGACCGAGAACGTCGTCGGTCTGCTCCACCTCTCGCCTGACGGCGACGGCCCGTACACCGAAGCACTCGGCGCCTTGCGCACCCGGATGAAACGGGCCGGCGCGCTCCTGCGGCTGATCACACCGGTGCCGGCCCAACGCGAAGGTACGGGCGGCACGGACGGGACCGGGAACCGGCGCGGTGCCCGTGTGTTCTTCACCGAGGTGCTGGACCAGACCGGGGATGGCTACCTGGACTGGCCCGATCTCGCCGCGATGGCCCGGGAGATCTGCACCCGTCTCGACCTGGACGAGCCGGAGGAGACCCGGTTGTACGACGCGTACGCCGCGTGGTGGAGGGAGCTCCAGGCGGCCCTGGACAGTGACGGCGACGGCCGGGTGAGCGAGGAGGAGTACGCGGCCGCGGTCCCGTCCCTGGCAGGAGCGGCACTGATCAGGGTCGCCGAGGTCCTCTTCGACGTCACCGACGCTGACGGGGACCGGTACATCGACGCCGAGGAGTACCGGGCCCTGTTCAGGAGAGGGTTCGGCCGAAACGTCGTGGACGCCGAAGGGCGTTACTCCCGAAGCGCATTCGTGCGGGACTTCCTCTCCTTCATGTCAGGGCGTGAGCGCTCGACCCCGTACGACCCGATGCTCACCGACGCGTAGGGCTCCGTAGCGGACCGGGCCGGACCTGCGGAGGTGCTCACGAAGCGCGTGCGGTTCCGCTCGGCCTGGGTCCGCCCCCTTCGTCCGAAGGTTCGGAGCGGGACTCGGGCGTTCTGGCCTGGGCCCGAGCCGGACATCGGACGGATGGTGAACGGCACCGGGCGGGGGTGGATGAGACCCCAACTGAGACCGGGGCGCCGGGTCATACCTTTTTGACGGCGATCGGCTTCGGGACCAACCTCTCCAGGTCGTCCGCATCCGAGGTGAAGACGGTGACCTGCCCCTTCTGCCGGCGCGCGATCAGGGCGAGTATCGCGGCGATCGCATATTTGTGGCCGTGCAGCTCGGCATCCGCCCGCAGGCGGCGGGCCTGGCGGGCCTCGTCCTTCCCGATGTCAGCGACTTCGAGCCGGGAAAGCACCCAGTCCCAGCGCTTCTCGGTGGTTCTGCCGTCGTGCGCCTCGACCAGCGTCATCGGAGACGTGACCACCTCCGCTTCCCCCCGGGCTGCGAGGTCGAGCCACGCGATCATCTTCCGGTCGCCGCGCACGGCCAGGGACAGGGCTTCGCAGCCGAGGACGAAGACGCGCAGCGGTCGCTGCCCGGACTCCCCGGACCGCTTCTTCACGCGGCTTCTCCGGCGCCGTACGTTCCGGTGGCGCGTCGGCGCTCGTGTTCGGCATCGAGGTCCTCCAACTCCTCGAACGCAGTGCTGCGCTCTTCTTCGGTGAGAGGACCGTGTTCGTCCTGCAGCCAGTCCGGCAGTTCCCGCAGTCGGTCCCGGTCGCGCTTGAAGCGCAGCGCCTCGGCGACGTACGCCGACATGCCCCGTTCTGCCGCCTCCGTGCGGATCTCGTCCAGGAGGTCCTCGGGGATTGTCACCGTTACCTTCTCCGACGCCGTACAAGAGGCCATACTCTTGGTAGCACGATCCTTACCAGGGCGTTCACGTGACCGCCGGGCCGGCGGTCAGGCGGTCGTGGCGGGACGTGGGCTGCCGTGGAAGACCTGGCCGGTGTGCCAGGAACGGTGGGCGGCGGCGATGGGGCGGACGCCCGGCTGGGGGCCGGTGAGCGGTCGGCCGGCGAGCGCGATGACGTGCTCGCGGGCGGCGGTGCTGTGGCCGATGAAGCTCTGCGAGACCAGGATGCGGTGGCCCTCGCCGAGACCGAGTACACCCTTGTCGAACAGCTTGTGGTGCAGCGAGCACAGGCACAGCCCGTTCTCGACGTCGTCCGGTCCGTTGAACGCCCACCAGCGCACGTGGGCGGCCTCAAGCCCGACCGGCACCGCGCCGATCCTGCCGTCGTACCCGCAGAAGGCACACTGGTGCTCGTACGCCGTCAGGACCATCTCCCGCATCCGCCGGTCCCGCTGCCTGCGCGCGGCCGAGAGCGGTCCGGCCCCGGCCTCCTCCAGCTCCAGGCCGACGGCTTCGCACAGCTCGCCGTGGAGGGAGGGCGGGAAGTTCATGTCGAGCAACACCCGTGCCATCCGGCCGAGCAGGGACGGCTCCCGCCGCAGCGCCGCCCGTAGCTCCGGCGTCAGCCGCCCGGTGGCGCCGGTTGCGCGCAGTTCCCTGACCCCGGTCCCGGGGCTGCCCGGCCCGCGCTCGGTGCACACCTCCCAAACGCCGTCACTCACCAGGTGATGGAAGGGGTAGGCGGGAGTCGTCCGGATACCGGGACCGTATTCGGCGAGCAGCCCCCGCAGGTCCTCCTCCACAGCGCTGTACCGCAGCTCGCCATCGGCGTCCTGCTGGAACCGGCTGAGCGCGTACAGGAACAGCAACGGCTTGTGCGGAGCCCGCGTCCCGCTCCTCGTCCACTGTCTCAACTGCGCGGCGCGCTCGACCCAGTTCATGGTCGACGATCGTAGTGGCGGCTCGCCGCAGCGCTTGGCCGTGGGGCATCGCCCCAGTGGCCGGGCGGTCACTGAGCCACGATGCGGATCCCGGCTACCCGGGCATGACGGGTGGATGCGGGAGAGGGGGGAAGACCCGGCCGTCGTCACACAGACGGCACCAGGCATACGAGTAGGAGACGGGTCGAGCACGAGCTCGCTGAGGGTGAGTACGGCCCGGTTGCCCGAGGCGGCGACGTACTCGGCAGTGAGGGCTGTGCCGGCGCCGACGGCATGGGCGAGCTGACGGACGTCGCTGTACGCCAGGTTCTTCGCGCAGTCGGCGACGATCTCCGCCGTGTCCGTGTCGTAGGGGGCCCCGGTGCCGAACGGGTCCGAAGCGGGAAGTGTCGTCAGGACGGCCCGCAGCCTGGCCGCCAGCTCGCTCAGGCGGGGTGCCACCGGAGTCACCGCCGCCAGGGACTGCTGCCGCCGGCCTGGGGCAGGGGCGACGGCAGGCCGGCCCCGGGCCTTTTCGACGCGTACGGTTCCGTCGGCCCTCTCGGCGATGTGGGCGCGACCGGAGGACCGGAGGACCGGAGTACGAGGAGGGTATTGTCGAAATATCTCTTATGCCGGAAATGAATGAGACCGGAACTGGGACCACGTACGTCGAAGGGCCCCACCGCAAGCGGTGGGGCCCTTCGACGTATTGCCCGGTGAGAGCAATGGCGGAGGATACGAGATTCGAACTCGTGAGGGGTTGCCCCCAACACGCTTTCCAAATGTTCGTCTGGGGATACGGGGTAGATCATCAGCGTCCTGACCTGCGCCGGAATGAGAGGCGTGGCGTCCGGTGGACGTTGCTGGACGGGGGTGAACGAGACCAGAACTGAGACCACATCCCTTCCCGGACCTCGGCCTTAGCAGCAGCTCGCGGGCGCCGGTCATGATCTTCATCCCGCTCGGCCGCCCGCTGCACGTCTGAAGGTGGCTGTGTCGCGATTCAGGACGACACAGTCCAATCTGGCTCAAACGGTAGACAGAGCGCTCCGGAAAAGAAAAAAGGAGCAGTGGCCACAATGTGGCGAGTGCTCCTTTAAGTCTGCTTAGACAGTATCACACCAGGAGGGAATGCGCAGGGAGAGGATGCATGACCCCGATAGGGTGCTGGAGTGAGCTCTTCAGGGGTGGACACCGTTGCCCAGCACGTCCTGGCACGTATGGTCGACTACTTTCAGGATGCGGGAACGCCGTGGCCGCGGCGCCTATGGGACGTCGGCTCGGTCCTGGCGCTGGAGGAGCTGTGGGAAGCCTGCCGCTGGCAGGCCCGCAATGTGCTGTCTTCTGCGGCTTGCGATTGGCAACGCAACGAGCTAGGCGCGCTGATCGGCCCGGACCGTGGCCTTGGCGAGAGGGACCTGCGCAAGGAGATTACGGAGCTGCTGAAGCGCTCGCTGGTAGACCCGAGCCCCGAGCACCGTCGCCTGAAGGTCATCATCGAATACGCCCGTGAGGGCTACCTGGAGCGGTGGGCCGAGGCTGCCAAGGCTGGCTCAGTCAAGCCGGAGCGGCTATCCCGCACCGTGGCTGCGCACCTGTTGGACCTCGGATACAGCAGCAGCTTTCTGTTGGCCTGGGCTCGGCAGACCGCCCGGTCCAGTCCGACGACGGTGGACATCCTTCTCGCGGCCGCCGAGCTTGCGGCTAAGGGCCGACGAGACTTCGAGGTGCTGATTGCCTTGGATAAGGTGCCCCGCCGTGACCTGGCCGAGCCGCTGCCCAACTGGCTCAGCAAGGGAGGGGTCGTTGCGTGGCTCAGGGAGAATGGCCACGACACGACCGGCTTTCGTGCCGGCGGTGGGTTCGTCTACACGGTGCCCGCCTGGGACGCCTTTGGCGCGGCGGGCCAGGCTCGCCAGTTGCTGGAGCGGATGAGGGCGCGGGCGGAGTTCCTGCGCAAGGACCGAGGAGGGGTCGCGCCACTGCCGTCGATCTGGGTCGCCGGCCACCGCGCCGCAGTTCCGCTCAGTCCTCCTGCCCGCGGGGCGGATGTGCTGTCCCTGGTTCATGAAGGCCACCTTTACAAGGTGGAAGGTCACCGGACTCGCATCGACGACGCCCTCGAGCTTGCGGCTGCGGTCAATCGCGGTGCCATAACCCCTGCCGTCGCTGGCGGCTGGGCCGCTGTCGAGTCGTTGCTGTCGCATCCAGACGACCCAAAAGGCGAGGAACGCTCCGGTAAGGCCGTCGCAGCCGACCGGCTGGCCGCGATCCTCGCGTGTTCCTGGCCTCGCGCCGAACTCACCACCCTTGCTCATCGGCACGCCCCAGTCCAACCCGACCCCCTCTTCGCAGCGGTTGCTGCAGCTGACACCAACCTGCGCTGCTGCCAGCTCATCGTGGATGCGCTCCAAACCGGTGGCGTCGGCGCCCTGGCACTGACCAAGAACACCAAGCTCTCCGACCGTGCTGCTGCTGACCGCATGGCCGCCTTGATTGTCGCCCCCACTCAGCAACTGCAGCAGGTCAACAAAGCTTTCCGGATTGCACTGCGTCGTCTATACCGGACACGCAACATCATTCTGCACGGCGGCTCCATCGATGGAGCCGCGTTGGAGGCGTCGCTGCGCACCGCCGCGCCCTTGATCGGCGCGGGACTAGACCGTGTTGTTCATGCCTACTACACGGAGGGCCTTGAACCCCTTGACCTTGCCGCCCGTGCTGAGGTTGCTCTCCAACTCATCAACGGCGAGACCGGTCTGAGCCTGGTGGAGCTACTGGAGCCTCGCCGCCGCTGACTGGGCAGATCCGTGTATTGCTGGGTGCCCCGACAGAGGCATGGATCAGCACAAGGGCTGGGAGGCGAGCATCATGCTGGCTGGGCTTCCGTCCGTATGCCGGACGCAATGATGCACAACATCACCCCGCAAGATCAGGAAAGTCATCTCGGAGTCCAAGAGAGTACCGCTGCGAGCACGAGCCATGATGGCTTTCGGTGAAGGGCCGGGCGGGAGGCGTCCGGCCCTTCACTTGCCGTGCGGGGCCAGCAAGGAGTTACTTGATGGCCACCATGCACGCCGAACAGGTAGCGGAGACCGCGTGCTTCACGGAGCTCGGGTTTCTGCGCTCGTCATCCTCGTCGGCCCGGATGCCGGGCCTGGGTGCTGCAACGTCTCGCCGGCGTCTCCTAGGCTGAAGAGAAGCGTCAGGACGGTCATGACGCCCACTGCCGCTCCGATCGCGCCCACCAGGTCTCCTCGGGTAGAGGCACCGTTATGGGTCTGCGTGGTGTGCTTGTAGACGGCGAGCCCGACGACGCAGCCGATGACGAGGAGCATCACGGCTTCGGAGGAGATCTGTACGGTCATCGCTGGCTTGCCTCGAAGAACTGCGGCCGACTGATCTTCCCGCTCGCCGCGAGCACACGAGCGGTTCCGCGGAGCCGGCGCAGCTGTCCCTCGACCGCGCGGGCGCTCATACCGCCCAGCAGAGCACCGATCTCGCGCTGGTTTAGCTCTGGGCGGCGCAGCATCAGTGTGCAGATGGCAGCAGCCTCCGGGGTGGCCTCGCTCAGTATCCGTCGCAGCGTGTCACGCGAGGCGACCGTTTCGGCGGGGTTGTCGAACAGACTGAGCTGACCGGGGAACACGGCTTCGATATCAGTGAGGTTGAGGAGCCCGTACGCCCTCATCTTTACTTCCCGGCGTCGCTTCCGGGACCAGGTCTTGAAGACGTCGCCGAAGGCCATAACGCATCCGCCCACGAAGAAGGTGAACATGCTGGCGCCCTTGTCCGGGTTCCATTCGCCGCCGCGCAGCGAGCGCTCCAGGAAGCGGGGTGCGGCCGCCGTGACGCTGTCCACGGCCAGGGCTTCGCGCACCTCTGAGGTTCGAGCGAAGATGGACAGTTCGATCTCTGAGGCGTCGAAGGCAACGTTGTAGCGGTGGCAGTGATGGGAGATGGCGCCCGATCGCATCCATGCCGTCAGGGTGCGGATGCCGTAGGTCCACAGCTCCTGGGCGAAGACGTCGTAGCGAGGGCCGCGGAACTCCACCCGCAGCAACTCGTCGTACAGTTTCCGGTCCTGCACGAGAGTCGGGGGAGGCGGATCGTCCCCGTCCTCGAATGGGATCTTCACCTTCAGCTCGGCCTCGTCGCCACTGCTGATCATTTTGAGCAACACCAATCCTCGCACGGTAGTTGTAAGTCTGGCGACTCATATGGATGCGAAGACTCGAGACCCCACACTTTGCTGCGACTTTTTTCTGGCGCTGCCGATAATTTCTTGGCGCTGTGCATCGGCGGTCAGCGATGGCAGGACTTGGACCCAACGCCGGTCATCGATGCCGTCGTAGTCGGATCGCTTCCGATGGGCGGCAAGCACCCGACGCTCCATCTGTCCGGCCCCAGCAAGCAGGCCAATCGGATCGCCGGACTCTTCACCGGCACCGCTTCGCCACCCGGGCGGAAGCGAGGCTGAAGATCGCGATATGGGTCACCGGCTTCTGTCGCACCAGGCGTATCCACCGCGTGGCCGACGGGCAGCTGCCCGCCATCTTCGAGAACACCATCCGAGAAGCGCGTGGCCCCACCGCTCACCAGGACCAGACTGCATGACCGAGGTCTCTACGAAACCCGGGGGTTGACACATCCTGATCCTGTTGCAGCGTGCTGGTGTTGCCAGTCTCTCCTGACCGCCGTAGCCGAGCACGTCCGGTCGATTCAGTTGAGACTGAGCGGGATTCCGCTGGGGCACGTAATGAGCATGAACGGATCGATGGCGAAGTGGGCATGGTCGGTGGCCGAGGGGGAGCTGCGTGAGCCTCTTCCTCGTCGATGGATGCACTCGCAAGGGGTCGCGCGGCGCGCGGCCGAGCTGACTGAACTCCTGGGTGGAGACGCGGACCTGCTGGCTTCTGCCGCCGTGCTTCACGACGTGGGCTACGCACCGCGGCTGGCAGCGACAGGCTTTCATCCGCTGGATGGTGCCCGGTTTCTCCGTGACGACCATGCTGCGGATGAACAGCTGGTTCGGTTGGTGGCGAACCACTCGTTCGCGTTGCTGGAGGCCGAGGAGCGCGGGCTGCGGGGCGTTCTTGAAGCCGAATTTCCGCTGTCCGACGGCCACCGGCTCGTGGATGCCTTGGTGTATTGCGACATGACGACGACGCCTGACGGGAAGGACACGTCTGCCGAGGATCGGCTGGAGGAAATCATGGGGCGCTACGGTGCAGACAGCCTGGTGGGGCGGTTCATCCGTCGGGCCTCGCCGGACATCCTGGCGGCCGTAGGGCGGGTGGAGGCGGCGTTGGCGGCTCAGCCCAGGTAGGGGTAGGTGCCGGCGAGGTAGTCGCCGATCTGTTGGCGCATGCTGGGGTGGATGTCGTAGTCGTCCAGGTCGTTCGGCTGGACGTAGCGGACGCCGTCGGCCTCGTCATTGATTGTGGGCTCGCCGCCGACCGGGCGGCCGATGTAGGTGTTCTCGTACTGCTGGCGGATCTCGCCGTCCGTGTAGGCCACGATGTGGTTCGGATTTGTGTAGACCCCCAGAAAACCCGTGACCTCGGCGATGATCCCGGTCTCCTCAAGGCACTCACGCACAGCGCACTGGGCCGCTGTCTCGCCGATGTCCTGCGCGCCGCCCGGCAGGGCCCATTGGCCTGTGTCCCGGCGGCGCTGGAGCAGTATGGCGCCGTTTTCGTCGACAACGAGCAGGTTGTTGGCGGGGATGAGCGTGTTCGCCTTGGGGGCCTTGGGGTCGTTGTAGTACTCAGTCCTGCCCATGTGACGCGGGCCCCTCCTGGTCTGGTGTCCAGGGCCGTGCGGTGGCCCAGACAGCTTCGAAACTCTGAGCGTAGTTGTCGAACCAGCCCGTGGTGGCGGCTCTGCGGAGATGCAGGACGGGGTTGGCGCTGGCCGGTTGACCCCAGACGTGCGGGTTGGCCAGGAGGTTGTTGTCGTAGCGGAACATGGAGGTGTAGAGCGTGGTGTCGTGCAGTCTCACCTCGCAGCCTGCCACAGAAAGTAAAGGCCGGTAGTAGGTCAGGGAGGCACGGATCTTGGCGGCGAGGGTGTCGCCGATGCCCTCCTCTCGGCCTCGAATGGCTGCTGCCTGACCGTTCGAGTCGCCGAAGCAGAGACGCACTCGCACCCCGTCCGACGCACGCTCGGCGAGCATCTTCGCGACGTGGGGATTGGACTGGGCAAAGAAGGTGCCGGAGAAGACGAGGACGCTGATCTGCTCCTGCGCGCCTCTGAGCAGCGACAGCCATGTGTCCCGTGGGACGCTCGCTCGGTTCTGGTAGGTCGTGACGAGCTCCTGCTCTGACCCGGCGGCTTGCTGTAAGGCTGAGCGTTCCGGTGCCGGCCAGAGGAACAGTTCCTCCACCCGCAGGTGCCGTGCGACGCGGAAGCGGTGGCGGGCGTGGGGAACACGTCCGCCGAGCCATCGGCTCACCGTCTTGGGGTCCACCTCGCAGACTTCGGCGAGGGATTCGGGTGGGATGCCGCGCTGGGCGAGTACGGAGTGCAGTCGCTCGTTCACAGTCGCCATACAAGCTGAAGGGGCCGGGAGCGGCAAGGACGTTCCGGGACGTTCTGCGGGACGTCGACGGCACGACCAGGGTGCTTACGCTGGGCATATGGAGCTCATCGTCCTGTGGGACATCGACCACACGCTGATCGAGAATGCCGGGGTCAGCAAGGAGATCTACGCCGCTGCCTTCACAGCGCTGTCGGGGAGAGAGCCCATGGGGCCGGCGCGGACAGAGGGCCGTACGGATCGCCTGATCATGCGCGACATGTTCCACCGAAATGGTGTGTCTGAGCCGGACTGGGGTGCTGTCGAGGAAGCCCTCACGGCCGCAGGTGCCGCGCGTCTGTCCGAGCTAAGCCGACGCGGCACAGCCTTGCCTGGCGTGCGTGAGATCTTGAAGGAAGCCTCCGTACGCAGTGCCTGGGTGTCCTCGGTACTCACCGGCAATATCGCGGCCAACGCGCGGGTGAAGGTATCGGCCTTCGACCTCGATCCCCTGCTTGATCTGCGAGTTGGCGCCTATGGTGCTGATGCTCTGCAGCGGCCGGACCTGGTTGCTGTCGCCCGTGATCGTGCCCAGCAGCTGCGAGGCGCACCAGGCGACGTGCCCGTCGTGCTCGTGGGCGATACGCCCAGGGACGTCGAGGCGGCAATCTCCACGGGTTCCGAGGTCATCGCGGTCGCCTCCGGCGTCCACAGTGCCGAGGAATTGGCCGCTGCCGGTGCGCATAGGATTCTGCCCGACCTGACGGACACCGCTCGTGTGCTCGGAATCCTGGAGGCATTCGCGGCGTCCTGAAAACGTCCCAGGACGTCCTTGGAGCGTCCCGATATGCGGTGACGGGGTCCGTACCTGTCCCGCCAGTATCAGGTCTCCCACCAGGCAAACGCCCGAAGGAGACCCTCGTGATCAGCGAAGTCACCGGGATCCGCAGAATCCGGATGCTGTACCTGCAGCTGCTGTACCGCTGCAACTTCGAATGCCTGCACTGCTTCCACGGCAAGCGGCTCCAGCACGCCGACGCCTTCACCGCGGACGAGGCGATCAACCTCCTCACCCTCATGCGCGACCAGTACGGCACCGAGGCTGTCACCCTGCTGGGCGGCGAACCGTTCGTCTACCGGGACCTCACCCAAGTCGTCCAGTACGCCAAGCGGGATCTGGGCCTGCGGGTCGAGATCTGCACCAACGGCTACCGGATTGAGCGCCGGCTGACCGAGATCGCCGCCGACCTGGACCTGCTCCGGGTATCGCTGGAGGGCATCGGCTCGACCAACGACCAGATCCGTAAGTTCGGAAGCTACCGCAGCGCGCTGAGCGCCCTCGAAATCGCCCAGCGGCTCGGTGTCCGCACCGGTGCCACCATGACGGTCACCTCACGCAACATCGAAGAGGTACTGCCGCTCGCTCGCGTACTCCAGGGCTACGGCGTGGAGCAGCTGAAACTGCACTGCCTCCGGCCGGTCGGCAACGCGGCCGATCACCCCGAGCTCCTGATCACCAACCCTGCGGCCTACACCCGCCTCCGGGGCCGGCTCGATGCGGCCGACCTGGAGATCGAGGTGATCGTCGACGAGGACCTGTCCGAGGCCGGCGCCCCGGATGCCTGCGTTCCCGATGGCGGCCCTGTCGAGATCGAACGGATCGAGGCCGACCCTCGCGGCGCGCTCACGATGTCCTGCAAGGCTGTCGGTAAGGACTCGCACGCGTTCTGGTACGACAAGCTGGCCGACCACATCGATCACCGGCCCTCCCCCACTGACGAGCTCACGCTCGCGGTACCGGATGTGGTGTACGCCCGTGTCTGACGGTCCGCTGTTCGAGAGCCTCGAAGGGCTCCGCGGCACCGGAAAGTCGACCATAGCCCCGATGCTGGCAGCGGCCCGCCGAGCCGTCCTGGTCCCGACCGTGCCGCTCTTCTACCAGCCGCTGCGCCGGGAGGTGGACCGGCGTGGAAACACCGAGGCCCGGATGTGCTTCTACCTGTCCGCGCTGTTCACCGTGACCGATGAGATCCGGCGCCTCCTGGCCGAGGGCACCTCGGTGGTCGTGGAGAGCTACTTCGCCCGCTGCCTGGCCAACCATCAGGCACTCGGCTCCAGCCTCGGCGTCAGGCTCCCACCCAGCCTGCCCCAGCCCGTGACGTACCAACTGACGTGCGGCAAGGGCGAGCGCGGTCGCCGGCTCGCCGAGCGCATCAAACCGGCCTCCCGCTGGGACGTCCTGGCGGAAGAGGCGGCAGACCGCGTTACCGACGCCTATGCCCAGTTCCCGATGCACCACGTGGACACCACACATCGGGACCCCGACGAGGTCCTCCAGACGATCTTGTCCATCGACACGCAAGGAGCCCGCCACCGTGCAAACGCAGAGCCTGTGGGAGCACACCCTCACGTTTTTCCCCCAGTTCCTCGCCGCGCTGAAGGAGCGTGCCGCTCCTGACGCCACGGTCATGGTCGTGGGGGCGAGCGACGGTAAGTTCGTCCTGCCCCTGGCCGCGGCCGGCTACCAGGTGGTCGCGGTAGAGCACGACCCGCTCGCTCTGCATGGTGGCGAGGTCATCCTCCCGGGTGACAACCGGGCCCACGCGATGGGCCTCGTCGACCGCCTCAAGCTCGAATCTCTCCACGACCGCGTGCAGATCGTGGAGGAGGGCTTCCTCCAATGGGAGCCTTCGGGCACGCCCTGCGATGCCATCTGGACGAGCTGCTCCTGGCATTACAGTGCCAACCATCATCGCCCGCTCGCTGATTTCGTCACCCGCATGCAGTCCTCTGTCGGCCAGAGCGGCCTGTACGGCGCGGAGTTCATGATGCCCATCACCCAGCGCCAGCACCTGATCGAGCACTACACGTCCCCCGAGAAGCTCAGGCGCCACTTCATCGGCGACTGGGACGTCCTGCTAACCCTGCGCACGAACGAGTTCGCCGAACGAGCCCACATCGGCCAGCTCCAGGACCACACCCACCGGATGGGCCTGCTCCTCGCGGCCCGCACCCCCTCCTAGTACGAAGGACGAACCCGTGAAGCACGAGTACGAGGCCAAGTTCCTCGCCATCGACGTCACCGGCCTCCAGAACCAGCTGACCGCCCTGGGCGCCACTCAAGCGTTCCCGCGTACCCTCCTGACTCGCAAGATCTTCGAGAACGACGCACTCGAAGGAGGCGCTTGGGTGCGGCTGCGGGACGAGGGCACCCGATCGACGCTCACGCTCAAGCAGGTCACCGACGCCACCACGATCAACGGCACCACCGAGATCGAGACCGAGGTGACGGATCTGCACGCCATGGCGGAGATCCTGCGCAGCCTCGGCATGCGCGAGGTGCGGTACCAGGAGAACTACCGCGAGGAATGGCGCCTCGGAGAGGTCGCCTTCGACTTCGACACATGGCCGGACCTCCCCACCTTCGTCGAGATCGAAGGCCCCGACGAGGCATCGGTCCGCCAGGCAGCTGCCCTGCTCGACCTCGACTACTCCGAAGCACGTTTCGGCAGCGTCGATGAGATCTACAAGAGCGAGTCCGGCAGGGACATCCTGGCCGAACCCACACTCCTCTTCGCCGACGCCGACAAGCGGGGTTCGGACAGGGCAGCTGTTCCGAGCGAGTGATCTTGAGGACCGAGCTGTGTTTATAGAACTGGCCGTGACACCTCGGGTCATACCCGGCATCGCCGAGTTCGCGCGCGGCGGTCTCCCTGCCGCGGCAGACACTGACGACGGCAATACGTGGACGGACGGCTTCTGCTGGCTCTACTGCGGCCAGCGATGGACCCGTGTCCTGTGGATCGGCCCCGTGAGTGTGGCTGGTGCCCAGGCAGCCATGTTCGCCTGCGGCCCGTGCATCCGCGTTTTGCAGGAGCAGGTCTGGCAGTCTCTTCTCCTTCACGATGAACCTGCTCGCCAGGTCCCGGTAAGCACGGCCCCCGCGCCCAAACAACCTGACGGACGCCGAGTCGGAAGGCATCGGGCGCGGGGCGGCCTGTTCAGTCGTGGATGAGGCCGCCGGAGGCATCGAGCCGATGCCGCCCCCACCGTGCTCGCGGGGCATTGGCGCTCTCCTGCGGCTGGGCCGGTCACCAGGCGTGGTGACCGGCCCAGCCGCTACCCACGCGCATCGGCGGCGTTGGCTGGCTCCAGGGTGGGTGGCGATAACTGTGGCTGGGGGCGTGACCCTTGTTGCTGAACAGTCTCTATGGATCTGGCTCGGCTCCGCGGGCGTGTCCTCCACCAGGCAGGCCGGCGCCAGCCTCGCGGAGGCGGCGGGTGAGGTCGGCCAGATCAACCTTGCCGAGTTGCTGCCGGTGCAGGTGGTGAAGGGGGCTTCGATGCCGGCGATCTGGCAGGCGGCGAGGCGGTTGTGGCCGTCGAGGATGGTTGCGTCGGCGTCGAGGACGATGCCCTTGTGCTGGCCCTTAGGTTCGCCGGGGTTGAGCATCGGGTCATGTCGGCGACGGGGTGGATCTTTAGGGTGCGTTCCATGTCGGACGTAGGGCGGGGCTCAGCGCGTGCGGCGCTGCTGGTCGGTGTGGACGGGGCGGTAGGGGGCCGGCTGTGGTGCCGGGCCACGGCTGGTTATTCGTTGGTTCAGGTCGGCGAGACGGTGCAGCCGCCAGGTGAGGACCTCGCTGACGCTGGTCGCGGTGTCGAGTTCTCGCCCGTGCGCGGCTTGGGCGAGGAGGGCGGTGGGGTTGTGGCCGGCGCTGCCGGCCTGGGCGAGGGTGGCTGCCAGGGCGGGCCAGCCGGTCTCGGTGAGGATCTGCTCGGCCTGCTCGGGGAGGGCTCGCCGGACGGCGTTCGCTTGCTGGTGGCGAAGCCATTCGGGCAGCTGGGTTCCTCGCTGATGGATCACTGCCAGTGGCGCGGTCGCGGCGGCCTTATACGCGGTGCGGAGGTGCACGGCGGCCTGTGATGCGGCCTTGGCCTGTTGGGTGTGGCCGCGAGCGCGGTGCCAGTGCTGCGCAGCCACGGCTGCCAGGAGGACGGCGTCGAGAAGGACCGTGAGGAGGACTCCGTCCTTCGGAGCGGGTTCACGCAGGATCGCTTTGACTGCTTGCCGGGTGGCGTGGGCCTGTTGGTGCTGTGCGCGGATTCGGGAGCGGCTCGCCCGCTCGAAGACGGTGGCTGCTTGCAGGAGCTCGGACCGCAGGCTCGTGGGGGCGGAGAGGGGCAGGACGTCGAGGGCTTCGGCGAGGACGGTGACGTGGGCCTGACCGGCTTCGGCGTCGTCGTTGCTGAGGTGGTCGGGGATCTGGTCGATGGCGACGGTGAGGCGCCGCCAGGCCGGGAAGCCGGTGCCTTCCTTCGGTGCCGCCTTTGGAGCCGTGAGGCGATCGGCGATCTTGGGATAGGAGAGGTCGGGGGCGAGGGTGGAGCCGGAGAACCACACCGGTTGGCCCCGGGCGTTGGTGTCACCGTCGAGCGCGACCTTGTAGCCGCGGACGTCCCCGGACGGGAAGTACTGGATCTCGACGAGCGCGCCGGAACCCTCGACGAGCCGGAAGAACTCCTCGGTGTCCGTGGCCGCCGAGACAGCGGTGCGGACGACGGTACGAAGGTGCTCACGGGAGGTCCGGGCGTTCCCCGTGCGGCGGGCTTTCTCCTGCTCGGTGCGGGTGGGGCGCTTGGCGGCGGTACGGTCGCCGCGCGGGACCTGCCGTAGCCCGTACGCCTTCTCGATCGCTTCGAGTTCCTTGTCGGCGCGCAGGAAGTCGTTCCAGTTCCGTGGCGGGCGGAGGTCGCCTCGGACCTTGGTGGCGACGATGTGGATGTGGTCGTCGGCGTGGCGGACGGCGACCCAGCGGCAGGCGTCGGGGTCACCGTCCGGGGCGATGCCGGTGGCGTCCAGGACACGGCGGGCGATGGCGGCCCACTTGGCGTCGGACATGTGGCGGTCCTCGGGGGCGGCGCGGATCGAGCAGTGCCAGACGTGGTTCTTCAGCGCCTTGCTGCCGGCCTGCTTGACCCGCAGGTCGAGGACGTCGGCGAGCTGGGCGAGGGTGGCGTCGGGGTCGCGGCCGGGGTCGGGTGCGAAGCCGTCGAACGAGGCAACGATGTGGGGGTCGGTGTGTTCGTTGGCGCGGCCGGGACCGTAGAGGTAGTTCAGGACGCCCCTGGTCTTGTGGCCGGGCTTGACGATGTTCGCGATCAATCAGGCCGCCCGGTGGATCGTGGCGGCCGCATCCGCGGCGGCGTCGACCGCTGTGATCGTTTGCTTCACGACAGCCACGAGCTGACGGGCCTCCGCGAGCACGGCGGAATCCACAGGGTGTGCATCGCCGTCGGCGTTGAGGCGGTGGGCGATCTGGTTCGCGTTCGTGCCGATCCTGGAGAGCTCCGTCCGGAGGGCGGCGTACTCGTCGATCAGGTCGTCGTTGGCGGTGCGCTCGGCGGGCAGGGCCAGGTCGTCGTTCAAGTGGGCCATGACGATGGCGCCGACCAGGTGCGCGCCGGCCAGGCCGAGGCGACGGGCTTCCGCCAGAATCGCCTGCTTCTCGTCGACGCCGTAGCGGACATCGACACGCTCCTTACGCTGCACGTCCTGGCGGGCACGGCGGCGTGCCGCTCGGTACAGCGCGGCCTCATCGGCGGCACGCACACCCCCGGTGCCCGGTGCGCCCTCGCGCTGGGGACCCGCCTCCGCCACCCCCGGGGCGGAGGCTTCGGCATTGGACCGGCCCTTGGACGGTCCAACGCCATACCTTGCTCCGCCCGGGGCTGGGTGGGTGGCCGACTGCATTTGGAGCTGGGGCGTGGTGGGTTCGGGAGGGGAGTAGGGCATGGATTTCCTTCCGGTTAGGAGGGGGCAGATGGCCGTCAGCCTTGGCGGAAGGCGTGACGTTCGGTTTTGACCGCCCGGACCATGGCCCCGGCGTGGTCGCTGGCGACGCTGTATCCGTCGTCGCGTACGGCCTGCTCCAGGAGGTCGCGGGACAGGCGGCCGTGCCCGTCAAGGAGCCTCTGGGCGTAGCTGCGAAGAACCTCGTCTGTAGCGCGGAGCTTCTGGCCGGGCCGTTCTGCTTTCGGCGCGGAGCAGTCGCCCGTGGTGGGTTCTGAGCTGCTGCCCGTGGGAGGCGAAGCTGCGGTTCGCGGGCGGGCAGGAGCCGGGCCGGAACGGGCGGTGGGGCCCTGGCGATCGTCGAAGCCGGGCGACTCGTCGCCTGGCTCCGACGGGTGCAGGCGTGGCTGCTTCTGCACTCGATCGCCGCCATCATCCGCCCGCTCGACGGCTTCCGCCCGAGAGTGGTCGGGCTGGGCTGCGGGCGGGCTGGCGGGCCGCCCGGAGGGCGGGGTCCACCGTCCGTGCAGGTCGATGGTGGCCAGATCGGCTGCCTGACGTCGGGTGGCGAGCTGACGAAGAAGCTGCTCGTTGCGGAGCGGGTCGGCATCAACGCCGGAGCGGGCGAGGGCCTTGGACAGACGACGCACGGTGCGCCGGCCCGTCCGCCCGGTGCGCTGCCCGGGCGTCATCTCGGCGAGACGGGCGGCCAGCGCGACCGCCCGGTGCGTGGCCCGGTCATGGATGATCTGGGCGGCGCCCTGGTCCTGCTCGACGATGCCGAGGCGGGCGAGCAACCGCTCGCGGGCCTGCCGGACGAGGACGGCCACGAGCCCGCGGGAGGCGGAGCCGGGTGTGTGCTGGCGTAGCTCAATGCCCATGGCCAGGTGCCACAGCACCGCAGCCATCACCGGACCGGTGAAGGCACGCACGGTGCCTCCGACCGGGCCGGACTCTGCGTAAGCGGGGATGGCCTGCATCGTGGTGATGACCCAGACCAGGACTCCGGGCAGCCCGGCCGCGCTCCTCGGCCCGTGCAAATTCTGGCGGGCCATCAGAGCCATGGAGAACAGCGCGAGCTCAGCGGCTGCGAACATCACGGCGCGCTCGGTGGTGTCGCGCATGCCGAGGTGGTGGGCGGCGAACCGCCAGCTGGTATCGGCGCTGTAGGCAGTACACACAAGCGCCGCCACCGCAGCGGTGACGACTGCTGCCGAAGGGTTCTGCTTCTGATCACGGGCGCGACGACGGCTGCGCCGAGTCCGCAGGCCCGCAAGGAGCGCACCTGCGGCGACGGCCAAGACGGTCACGGGCAGGAGGGGGCTGTCGGCGTTCGGGAGCGAGATGGTGGCGAGCATTTCGGATATTGCGGGGGCCATGTAGAGGGCTACTCCGAGACAGGGCAGGGAAGGCGATCACACGCGTTCACGGAGGGGGCGTACACGCGGGCCCCCTTCTAAAGGGGGGCCCGCGCGTGATCGCTCGGGCGTGTGAGCGGCGTGAACGGTCGTGTGATCGCTTGACCTGCGGTTTTTCTGTGAGCGTGTGCGCTGTGAGCGGTTCGCGGCGGTCTGAGGCTGCGGAGGCCGCGTGTACGGTCGCGTGAACGCTCCGAGAGGGTCGGAGCGGGGATCAGCCCACGGAGATGAGGTGGCGAGCGGAGGCGTAATAGCGGGCCTGCTGGCCGCCTCCGGCCCCTCCAGCGATGCCGTCGGTCTTGGTGGCAAGACTGCTGTCGACGAGGCGGCCGAGATGGCGGCGCGCCTTCTCGACGTCGGCTCGCTCGGGTTCGCCACCGACGAGGATGGTCGCCAGTTCGCGTGCGGTTAGCCCGCCAGGGGCGTTCCGCAGCAGGACGGCGGGGTCCTTGGTGGGGTCGACGGTGGTGGTCCCACGTACATGGTCGTGGGTGACGTCAAGGGGGCCGACTTCGCCGGTGGGCGTCTTGAGGTGGTGCAGAGTGACTGCGGGGTCGCCTGCCCTGCCGGTGATGAACAGGACGCTGCCGGCGCCGGCGGTGAACCAGGTGGAGCCGTAGACCTGGTCCAGGCTGGGGCGCTGGCCGCGTGGCCCGTCGGCGGTTGCCTTGCGCTGGTGGTGCAGCTCCATGATCTCCACCCCGTTGCGTAGGGCGCGCATGCGGGCGTTGTGGAAGGCGACCGCGAGGCTGTCGTCGACCATCGTGCTAACCGCGTCCTTGAGGCTGTCGATCACGATGGTGTCGGCCTGGTGGGCGGCGGCGAGGTCGGCCAGGAGGTCGGGCTCTTTGTCGAGGGTGGCGGGCAGCGGGCCCTCCCAGACCACGAGCCGCTCGCGCAGGATCCTCTCGTCGGTGGAGAAGACACGGCGGGCCATGGCCTTGGCGATCTGTTTCGGGCGGTCCATCGCCAGGTAGAGCACGCGCCTGCTGGGTGCGACGGGCATCTCCAGGACGGTCTCCGTCAGGCCGAGGCGAGCGAAGATTACCTGATGGGCCAAGGTCGTCTTACCGACGCCCGGAGCACCGACGATCATCAGACTCTCGCCGGGCGCCCAGATGCTCTTCTCGCCCGTGCCCCACAAGGGCTCGGCGTTCGCGCCACTCTCTTTGACGAACGACCATCCGTCGGTGGCGAAGCGGGACAGCCGCCCCTGTCCCGAAGCGAGTGCGCGCTCGCGTTCGGCTCGTACTTCCGTTTCGATCTCGCTGCGGATCGCCTCGGGATCAGCGCCGGGCTCCCGGACCCGCTGGAGAGTGCGCACGGCTGAGGTCACCAGGCGGCGCAGGTCTGCCTTGGCGCGGACGATTTCCGCGTGATACTCCGCGCTGCTGGTGCCGTAGGGGGCGTCGGCGAGCTGGGACACGTAGACGGGGCCGCCCACGCGCTGCAGGTCGCCCTGCTGCTGGAGCAGCTCGGTCAGAACGATCGGGTCGGTTGGCTTGTCCTCGCGATGCTGTGCGAGGAGCGCGCGCCAGATGGTCTCGTGCGCGGGCCGGTAGAAGGCGTCGTCGCCGAGGATGGGCCTGACAGCGGCGATGATGCTGGGTTCGTGCATGCAGGCGCCGAGAACCGCGCACTCGGCTTCCAGGTTGAACGGATGCTCCGTCGGGGCGGGGCCTTTGTCGAAGCGGGATGGCGTCTGGGAGGGCAGGGTCGTACCCTGGTTCACGGAGCTCCTCACCCGGCAGGCCACACGGGGCGGCAACCCCGGCCTCCGGTTTCGATCGTTCAGGGATGGATGGTTGTGCGGTGGAGCCTCTACTTCGGCCCCGGTGTTCGTAGCACCGGGGCCGCTTTGCGTGTGCGGTTCCGTCCGTCGCTGTACGGCGGACTACGACCATAGCCGAGATTTTCGGTAACGCAATGCCTTGCATTTCAATCCGCAACGATGTTTAGTTGTGGGTGCTGGATCGAACTGATCTGTTATCGCGTGAAGGGAGGTGTGAGTGAGCGAGGAGGAGGGCGCGGAGCGCGCCGGCCCAGGCCGACCGGTGCCGGAAGATCACGTCGCCGCACGCGTCAAGCTGGAACGCGAGGTCCGCGGTTGGAGCACGGTGAAGCTCGCCGAGGAGATGGCCGCCGTCGGCCATCCGATCAATCAATCCGCGATCTGGCGCATCGAGAGCGGCAAGCCGCGTCGCAGGGTCAACCTCGACGAGGCGCTCGGCTTCTGCAAGGTCTTCGATCTCACCATGCAGGACCTGACCGGGCCGCCGGACGAGCTGGCCACGCCCCGCATCCGCCAGCTCGCACACGAGTACGTTCAGATGACGCTGGAGTACCGCCAACTGCGAGCGGCGATCGACCGAAACCAGATGCACCTGCGTGAGATCGATGTCGAACTCAACGCCTACGGTGACAAGGGTCCTGAGCAGAGAGGACAGGTCGACGAACTCCTGCGGTTCGAAGAACGGACGCAGCAGAGAAATCTGCACCCGTCCAGGGCTCACCTGAGAAATCAGAAGCAGTCACCGGCCGGCGAGTAGCCGACCACTGTCTTTCTGCGGCGCTACGAACGCCAACGAGCCCCACACGGCGACTGCCATCGCCGACGATCATCCACCGCCCCATCCATCCCTGAACGACGCCGCTGGCCAGGCCGACGGGAGTTGCCGCTCCCTCGACGCCGCAGGCCGGCGCAAGGAGCACCTCCATGCCGCAGCCCGTCCTGCCCGTTTCCCAGATAGCCCAGCTTCTGGATGTCCCCGAAGACGCCCTGCGCACTCTGATGGCCGAGCGCCGCCCCACTGGGGACACGACCCTTGTCGCGCTCACCGTCACCGAGGCCGCCCGCCGAATCGGCATCGGCCGCACCAAGCTCTACGAGTACGTCTCCTCCGGCGAGATCGCATCCGTCAAGATCGGGAGCCTGCGCCGCATCCCGGCGGAGGCAGTGAACGACTTCCTGGCCCGCCGCCTGTCGACAACCGACTTCAGGGCCGCCGCGTGACTCGCTCCTTCGCATCGAAGCCCCGCCAGCCCAACGGCGCCTCGTCCATCTACCTCGGCAAGGACGGACGCTGGCACGGCCGAGTCACCGTCGGCGTCAAGGACGACGGCACCCCTGACCGCCGCCACGTCAGCCGTAAGACCCGCGCCGAGGTCACCAAGGTCGTCCGCGAGCTGGAGCGCCAGCGGGACAAGGGCGCGGTGCGCAAGGCCGGCCAGAGCTGGACGCTTGCGACCTGGCTAACCCACTGGGTCGAGAACATCGCAGCGCCGAACGTCTCCGAGAACACCATCGACGGCTACCGGGTTGCGGTGAACTACCACCTCGTACCCGGCCTTGGTGCCCACCGCCTGGAGAAGCTGGAGCCGGAGCACCTGGAGCGCTTCTACAAGAAGATGCAGGAGACTGGCAGCGCCGCCGGCACTGCCCACCAGGTGCACCGCACCCTCCGTACCGCGCTCAACGAAGCCGTGCGCCGTGGGCACGTCGTCCGGAATCCGGCGACGATCGCGAAGGCCCCGCGTCTCGAAGAGGACGAAGTCGAGCCGTACTCGGTCGAGGAGGTCCAATGCCTCCTGGCGGAGGCGGGGAAGCACCGCAACGCGGCCCGCTGGGTCATCGCCTTGGCGCTCGGACTCCGTCAGGGCGAGGTCCTCGGCATGCAGTGGACCGACATCGACTTTGAGCTCGGAGTCATCCGTGTCCGACGAGGGCGCCTCCGGCCCCGCTACGAGCACGGCTGCGGTAACCGCTGCGGGCGCAAGCCCGGCTACTGCCCGCAGAAGATCAACGTCCGGCGCGAGACCAAGAGCGTGAAGTCACGAGCCGGTCAGCGGCCCATCGGCGTTCCTGACGAGCTGATGACCCTGCTCCGCCGGCACAAGGAGGAGCAGGGCCGAGAGCGCGCTCTCGCCCGTGACCTCTGGACGGAGAAGGAGTACGTCTTCACCTCGCCGGTCGGTGAACCCCTGAACCCGAACACCGACTTCCACCGGTGGAAGGACCTGCTGAAGGCTGCGGGGGTTCGCGACGGCCGCCTTCACGACGCCCGCCACACGGCGGCCACGGTCCTGCTCATCCTCGGGATCTCCGACGCCGTCGTCGACAGCATCATGGGCTGGGAGCCCGGCAAGTCCGCACGGATGCGCCGCCGCTACCAGCACATGACCGGCCCCGTCCTGCAGCAGACTGCTGCCAAGATCGGAGCCCTGCTCTGGGCCGTGCCTGCGGACGCCGCGGAGGAGGTTGGCTCCCGTGCCGCCGTGCGCTCCGGCCCTGCCTCGGTCGACTCAGCTGTCTACCTCGCTGACCTTGGCGGCCGACGCCTGGCCTTCGCCGCCCGCGAGCACGCGGAGCAAGTGATTGCCCAGTGGAGCGAGGACCGGCCAGGCCAGGCGGCACAGGTCGAGGAGATGGGGCGGGAACACTGGGAGGCCGAGGCGGGAGGTGGAGCCCAGCTCATCCGCCATGAGGTTCCCGACCGCCGAATGGTGCACCACGCTCATGCCGTGTTCCTGACGGGAGGTGAACGGCTCAACGTCGGGAGTCCTGCCCGATGGTCGACATGGGCCTGGGACTTCGAGCCCGATCTGTACACGGACCTGCCAGTCCGCTGGCACACTTCTCGTCGGCCAGGCCAGGAGGTCGAGGCCCACGTGCGGGGCACGGACGAGAACGCGGTCTCGTCGGCCTACGGGGAGGCGTGCGCACAGGCTGTGGACCGGGCGCGTAATCCCGCCACGTACGGCGATGGGCAGAGTTAGCGGCCCGCAGCGCGGAAGAACGCGCTGCGAAGGAGAGCGATGGAGGCCCCACGGCATGAAGTACAAGAACGAAGCCGAGATCATGCGCGCGCTCGGGATCGACACCTGGAGGCATCTCTCCAAGGAGAAAGCGGTCAAGTTCGCGGCCATGATGCCTGACATGGACACCGAAGTGGCCATGAAGATCGTCGAACAGTTCCCCGAGTTCAGGAAGTTCGCCACGGATGCCTTCGGCGCCATTGAGAAGGCCCACGAGGCCACTCTCGCGGACGGCAGGCATAGCCTGGATCAGGTTTACCAGGCCCTCCGGGAGAACCGGGTGATCTTCGAGCGAGAACTCCACAGAGGCGACCTGACCTGGGAACAGAGGAAGCACCTCCTCGAACTCATCCAGGAAACGGCAAGACTTGCTTCTCAGAAGGACTCTGAGCACAAGCGGCACGTGGACGGTCTACTGAAGAAGGTCATGGTCGGTGTCGGTTCCGGGCTGGCTCTGGCTGTGGTTTTCGTCGGGGGCCGGATCCTTACCCAGGACAAGGAAGAACCCGATGACTCTGGGGAGTCGTGAGACCTGGCGGCGCCGGCCCTTGACCTCGGTGACCGTCTCATCGACCGGGCCGCGCTGGGCTGTGACTCCCGCTCAGAGCGGGGGCGTTGTCAGTGGCGTGCGTCAGACTCGGAGCACGGTACACGCCCGTGCCGGCTGTCTGTCCACGCACCGCACCCCCGCCCGCAAGGAACGGTCATGGCACATCTGCACAATCAGTTCGACGACCTGCTCACTCTGATCAACGTAGATCCCGACGTCCTCGCGGCGACGCGCGAACGTCTGGTGCTGGCCCGCAGGTTGGCCGAGCAGCACCCCGAGGGCCGTACGTCGTACAGCTCGGGTTCGATCCCCGTTCGCACCCACATTCAGCCGCACGCGGGAGCCGTCAGCGACGGGGACGGCGGGATCATCCTGGACCGTGTCCGGCACCCGGAGCTTGGTCCTGACGGCGAATGGGAGGCCCCGCACGCCGTCACCGACGAACTCGTCGCGTTCATCGGTCCGAAGCTCCGCGACCCGGGGCGCACCCCGTCTTATCCAAAAGCGCGAGTGTGCAAGTCCCGGCGGGGTCTCAAGATTCATTTCGGTGC
This sequence comes from Streptomyces sp. NPDC014623, assembly GCF_043088245.1. Lineage (NCBI taxonomy): Bacteria > Bacillati > Actinomycetota > Actinomycetes > Kitasatosporales > Streptomycetaceae > Streptomyces > Streptomyces sp. NPDC014623. The sequence goes on from NZ_JBIBZU010000009.1 coordinate 212,777, forward strand.
TCCGGTTAACGGCACGGATGTCACGGTCGATCTCATCGTGGCGCTGCGCCGCCGCGATGGGCGCGGACTGTGGATCCCCGACCTGCAGCGGGCCCAGGGCTCCAAGAAGGCATGGAGTGCCAGCGACCCCCAAGGCCACGTGGAGCTGTTGACATCCGGCGCCGACGCCCTGCGGCGCACCCGGCGCCGCGCCATCCGCATCCTTAAGGCGTGGAATGCTCAGGCTACGAAGCCAGGCTTTTCCTCGCACCAACTCTCGGTATGGGCATATGAGTTCGTCGAGCCGCGAATGGGCCTCGTCGGCGCCGTCCACACGGTGCTGCGGGAGGCCGCCCTGCGCCTCCAGCGTGGCGAGCCGACCAAGGATCCGCGCTCCGTCTCGCCCGACCTCAAGCCGCTGATCCCTGATGCGGACGCGGAGCGGCGGCTGCGGGTCGCCGCCGACAAGCTCGCGAAGGCCATAGCCGACCCCGACGACATCGAGACGGTGGCGGAGGTCTTGGAGCAGCTCTTCCCCAAGACGATGCGTGAACGCGAGCGCGTCTTCTCCGCCGCCTCCACTCCCCTGAGCACCACCGCCAGCCTCGGTCTCGCCGGCGCGAGCGTGCTCCTTCCGAAGACGCGCTCGTGGAGAGAGGACGTGGCCGTTGAGCGGTGACCGGCGTCCCGCGCGCCGTCCTTGGTTCGCCCGTCCCATGGCCCGCGCCAAGCTGTTGACCGAGATGTGTTCAACGGGGCTCGACGTGCGCGAGGTGGAGAAGCCCGCCGACTTCGCGTCCGGTTTCACTGTCCAGGTCTACCCGCACGTGCAGATCCTGCCCTCGCACAGTCTCCGCATCGTCTTCGCTCCCAGCGATCCGGCATTCCCCCGCGTCCACGCACGCGGACCTGACTGTCCCGCCCACCGCAACTCCGACGGCTCCCTTTGCCTCTGGTACCCGAAGGACGCCCCTTCGCGCCGCTGGACGCCCGGTGACGGCGGGCGGCTCCTCATCGCGATCATCGTCCGCCATCTGCGCTGGGAGTCCGCCTACCGCGCCACCAACATCTGGCCGGGCTTCGAAGCACCCCACGGCCACGGTTCGCCGGGCCTCGACGAACAGGACCACATCATTGGCTGACGCGATCAAAGTCTTCGGCCCCTACGCCGCTGTTTTCGCCGCACTCGTGACCGGCCTCGTCCTCGGCCTCCAGGCGCGGATTGGCCGTCGCGCCCAGCTGCAGGAGCGGAAGCAGGAATTGTTCGCGAGCGCGTACGAGGCGAGCATCCAGTACGCGGAGATGGCTTACGCCGTGCGGCGCCGCCGCGCGGACGCTGCCGCCGAGGAGCGGGTCCGCCTGTCGGAGCAGCTGCGAGAGATCCAGTCCAGACTGACCTGGCACGAGGCGTGGGTCCGCTTCGAGGCTCCGGAGGTGGGCGCCGCGTATGACGAACTTGTCGCCCGTACGCGGACGGTGGCCGGGCAGAGCATGAAGGATGCGTGGCTCTCGCCCCCAGGGGCGGACGACACGGCGATGGTGATCCCGACGTCGGTGATCGACCTACGGGCGTTGGCGGATGTCCGCGAGCGCTACATGGCCGCGGTGGAAGCGCACCTTCGCCCCCGGGGCCGTGCCCGCCGCCTTTTCCCGCGCCCGCGCCCGCGCCGCGCCATGCCACCCCCACCCGTGCCTGCTCCCCCGGCCGGTGGGACGACCCCCGGCGGCCCCGTCGGCGGCTCGCCGTGAGGCGAAATACACGCACACCCCCGCCTCCGGCCGGCACTGGCCCTGGACCCACGTGATCATCGACGCCCTCGAACGGCTCGCTCTCCTACCGAACCCCGGGTGACCAGAAGGTCTCCCCGTTCCCACGCGAGCCCTTCACCCGGAGCAGTGAAACCCCGCGCCACCCCGAGACGACATTTGGGCCCCCGACCTGCCCCTCTACCCACCACACGAAACGGCCGACCGACTCCGCGGCGGACCGTCAAGCAAGATCGAGGTTGGGGACCTCGCCCCTGCGAAGGCATCCGAATGCGGGGCCTCGACCAGATCGGTCGGGGCCCGCTCGTCCTTTTTCCTAGCCGGGGATCCCGAGCTCCTTCAAATACGTGAGGCGGGCGCTTATGGCAGCCGAGAAGTGCCGCCAGTCAAGGCTGTTCACCAGTTCGACGGGCTTGGGGTCCTCGGCTGAGGACGTGACATAGCAAGCGGCGTCGTACAGCTGCTCGGCCACAAGGCGCTCGCAGAAGATCCCGAACCGGTCCTGATACGAGGTGCCGTGCCAGATTGAATCGGCAGGCAGCGCGCCCTCCGCGATGCTGACCGGCCTCCGAGAGCCGCTGCCGTCCTCCATGATGAAGAAGTAACCGAGCCAGGGCTTCTCCTTCGGATACAGCTCGGCCAAGGCGGCCCGTCGCAGATCCACCGCGCTGCCGAGTGCTTCCTCAACCCGGTTGTTGTAGTTGTTTCCGAACGACGGCCCACCGAGGGCCTTCAGTTCGAAAGCCGCAACCAGCACTCCCTCGTGGACCACCACGAGGTCCCACTGCTTCTGGGGGCGGTAGTAACCGGGGAGTTCCAGACCTTGTTTCTTGGTGACCCGGATGCTCTCGGGCGGGTAGCCGGCTTCGAGGAAGAACTTCGACAGGAGGATCGCGATCGCGTCGAAGTGCTTACCACCGCGCACGGATCCGGCGGTGCCGGCGCCGACCGCGGCCTTGATCGCGGACTGCTCCCGCTGCAGCTGCTTGGCGCCCCAATAGGTCGCTATCGCGTCCTCGAAGTCCTGGCGGGTGACCGTCAAGATCCGCTCTCCTAGTCAGGAAGCTCGGCAAGTCCGTAGACGCGCAGGGCGGCCTCCGTGGCGGCCCTCACGTCTCGCTTGTCGAAAGCTGCCGCCAGGGCTTCTCGGTCGCGCTCGCTGATCGCTTCCGGGTCTGGGACCCGGATCTTGCGGAGGTACTGAGCCTGGAAGCGGAGGGTCCCCCCTCGCATCTTGACCGCGTACGCCTCCACGAATGCTTCCGCGACCTTGGAGAGTAGGAGACCACCCAGCACGCGCATGTCCCAGACGTCCGAGACGATGAAGTACAGGTTGTGGTGAGGGTACAGTCCGCCCTCGTCGAGTACCGGATGGATCGTCAGCTTCATGTCCGGGAGCAGCAGCTTGGGCCGCCGAGTCAGCGCATGATCGACCTTGTCGATGGTCTTGTACCAGCGGTGTGGCTGCTTGACCGCTACGTAGCGCTTGCGCAACGCGGCTCCGTGTTCGTCGAGATACCTGGCAAGCCGGGGATACGCGGCGAGGTCGACCAGATCGCCGTTGGCCGTCCAGGGGTTGACCAGGTAGGTGCCGTTCCAGTTGAGCGTGCCGCTCGTGGTGTCGCGAACCATGGCCATCGGCAGGAGGCGGTCGTCTTCGATCAACGTGCCGTCGTCGGTGAGGAAGACCTTGTCCGCTCCGGTGGCGATGCCGATGCCGACTCGGGTACCGGACTTCTTGCTCTCAAGCAGGTGGAAGCGCTCTGTCAGTTCCTCGAGGACTGCCAGTCGTGCAGGTGAAGCACTCGGCCAGGAGTCCTCGTCCGGGAACCAGTGCGGCATCCGAGCGGCCTGGAACGCTGGTGTCGTGACCGACTCTGTCTGGTCAGTCGCGTACCAGCGTGCGAAGGCGGTGGCCTCAGGAGCACCGAAGTCTCGCGTGGTGTCCGCTGCCACAGCGGTGCCTTGGGGTCGTTTGCTGATCAGCGTGATGGCGGGGTACGCGGAGACCTGGTCGTCGAAGGCGTCCACATCGTGCATGACCAGAGCCAGGTCCATGCTGAAGCTCTTGGTCACCAGCTGGCGCAACTGCCGGCCGTACTGATTGCGCATCCAACGGTCCGCGCAGATGAAGCCCAGTTGTCCGCCTGCCCCGAGGCTTCGAAGGGCGACTTCGAAGAAGCCGACGTAGATGTCTGCGCGGCCGCCCATGGTGGGACACGCGTGACGATAGACAGCCATTCTGTCCGCCGGGACGTCCTCCAGGCGGATGTAGGGCGGGTTGCCGACCACATAGTCCGCGTGCTGGGTCCCTTCGGGCTGGAGTAGGTAGTCACCCTGCTCGACCCAGGCCGCCGCCACCTGCTTGGCATCTGTGGGGTTCCAGCCGTCGTCGACCAAGTGCTGCTCGACGACTTCGCGGCTCCTGCGGACGTTGCGCTCCAGCAGATCGAGCGCACGCACGGCATGGCTTGCGTCACTGATGGGACGGTTTCGCTCGCGGCAGGATGCGCTGATCCGCGAAGCCACGGCTCCTAGAAAGGCTCCTGAACCGCAGGCCGGCTCCACGAGCTTCAGGTCGCAGAGGGCTTTGTCAGACGTGTAGCCCACAAGGTCGAGGATCAGATCGACGACCCAACGCCGGGTGAACACCTCGCCGTGCTCCACGGCCTCCTCGGGGACTGAGGGGAGGGTGTGGAGGGCGGTGTCAAAGAACAGGGGAGTGGCCACGTCTTGACACTACTAGGGAGGATTTCGGCCACGAGCGTTATCCACAGGCGTCGCTCGCACTCAACGGAGTGATCTGTTCCATCTGCGGAGCATCGGGCCCGTGGGAACGACATCCACTCGTACCCATGATCAACGAGAGCGCGCTCTGGCTCGTCGGCCTTGAGGGGGTGCGCGGCGGAGGAGAGCGGACCAGCAACCGAGCCGACGCGTCACCTCGGAGCAACTGAGACCAAAACTGAGACCACCAACGTCGAAGGGCCCCACCGCAAGCGGTGGGGCCCTTCAACGTATTGCCCGGTGAGAGCAATGGCGGAGGATACGAGATTCGAACTCGTGAGGGGTTGCCCCCAACACGCTTTCCAAGCGTGCGCCCTAGGCCACTAGGCGAATCCTCCGCGGCAAACAATACAAGACGTTGGAGGGTGCTCGCGAACATGTTCCCCGGAGATCGTTCCGGAGCGTCCTCCGGAAGGGGTTCGGCCGGGGAGCGGGTGGACGGCAGGGGGCGGGGATCGGCTAAGGTGGGCGTCAGCCCCTCACGTGGCGCTATCTGACTGAACTCCCCCAGGGCCGGAAGGCAGCAAGGGTAGGTCGGCTCTGGCGGGTGCGTGGGGGGCCCTTGCGTGTCCGGGGTGCGGTGTCCCGCCGGGCGTCCGGCCCGGGCGGGGCCGGTTGTCGGTCCGCCCCGATAACCTCGTATGTGTGTCGTCCCTTGCGCTGTACCGCCGTTATCGCCCCGAGTCCTTCGCCGAGGTCATCGGTCAGGAGCATGTCACTGACCCGCTGCAGCAGGCCCTGAGGAACAACCGGGTCAATCACGCGTACCTGTTCAGCGGGCCGCGTGGCTGTGGCAAGACGACCAGCGCGCGCATCCTCGCCCGCTGTCTGAACTGCGAACAGGGCCCCACGCCGACCCCGTGCGGGGAGTGCCAGTCCTGTCGGGACCTCGCGCGGGGCGGGCCGGGATCGATCGATGTCATCGAGATCGACGCCGCGTCGCACGGTGGCGTGGACGACGCCCGTGACCTGCGGGAAAAGGCGTTCTTCGGACCCGCGTCGAGTCGGTACAAGATCTACATCATCGACGAGGCGCACATGGTCACCCCGGCGGGGTTCAACGCCCTGCTGAAGGTGGTCGAGGAGCCTCCGGAGCATCTCAAGTTCATCTTCGCGACCACCGAGCCCGAGAAGGTCATCGGCACGATCAGGTCGCGTACGCACCACTACCCCTTCCGGCTGGTTCCTCCCGGGACGCTGCGCGGTTACCTCGCAGAGGTGTGCGGCAAGGAGAACAGCCCCGTCGAGGACGGCGTGCTGCCGCTCGTGGTGCGGGCCGGCGCAGGCTCCGTGCGTGACTCGATGTCCGTCATGGACCAGCTGCTGGCTTCCGCCGCCGACGACGGTGTGACATACGCCATGGCCACCTCGCTCCTCGGCTACACGGACGGCTCCCTGCTGGACTCGATCGTGGACGCCTTCGCCGCCGGTGACGGGGCGGCTGCGTTCGAGGTCGTGGACCAGGTGATCGAGGGGGGCAACGACCCCCGGCGCTTCGTGGCGGATCTGCTGGAGCGGCTGCGCGACCTGGTGATTCTGGCCGCCGTGCCGGATGCCGGGGAGAAGGGGCTCATCGATGCGCCCGCCGACGTCGTGGAGCGGATGCAGGCGCAGGCGGCCGTCTTCGGCGCCGCGGAGCTGAGCCGTGCCGCCGACCTGGTCAACGAAGGGCTCACCGAGATGCGCGGGGCGACCTCGCCCCGGCTCCAGGTGGAGCTGATCTGCGCCCGGGTGCTGCTGCCCGGCGCCTTCGACGACGAGCGTTCCCTCCAGGCCCGGCTGGACCGGCTGGAGCGCGGTGCGTCCTTCGCCGCTGCCGGTCCCGGCCCCGCCATGGGGTATGTGCCGGGGCCGGAAGCCCATGAGGCGGGCGTCACTCTCCCCGCCGGAAGCGGCGCGGGTCCCACTGCGGCTCGTGCGGCGGTCCGGGGCGATCTCCCGGGTGGCGCCCCCGCCGAGGTGCCCCGGGCCGCACCCGTGGCCGCCGCGCCCGTGGTCCCGTCCGCCGCCCAGGAGCCCCGGCCCGCAGCACCGCAGGAAGCGCTCGCGGCCCAGCAGCCGGCCGCCACCGAGCCCGCCGGTCAGCGTCCTGGCGCCTGGCCCGCGGCGGCGGGGGCCGGCAGCGGTGCGGGCGGGGCGGAAGCCGCGCGCCGGCCCGGGGGCTGGCCGACCGCTTCGGCGCCAGGCAGCGGTGTACCGCAGGCGCAGGCGCAGGCGCCGGCCCCCGCTCCCGCGTCCCCGGCCCCCGTCGCGCAGGCGCCCGCGTCCGGTGGGCAGGACATGGCGCAGGGCGCCGCCCAGGTGCGGAACATGTGGCCGGACATCCTCGAGGCCGTGAAGAACCGCCGCCGGTTCACCTGGATCCTGCTCAGTCAGAACGCCCAGGTCACCGGCTTCGACGGCGCCACCCTGCAGATCGGCTTCCTCAACGCCGGTGCCCGTGACACCTTTTCGAGCAGCGGCAGCGAAGAGGTGCTCAAGCAGGCGCTCGCCGAGCAGTTCAACGCCCGGTGGCGGGTGGACGCGGTCGTCGACCCGTCCGGCGGTGGGGGGCAGCCTCCGCAGGCCGGTGGCGGAGGCGGTGGCGGCAGGCCTCCGGCCGCCCCGTACCAGCCCCCGCCCGCGCCGTCGGCTCCGTCGTACGAGCCCCGGCCGGCCGCTCCCGCGGCGCAGACGCCGCCACCGGCTCAGCAGCCCCCGGCGCAGCAGTCCGGGCGGCCCGAGCAGTCGTCGTACGACCGCGCGGCGCCCGAGCCGCCGCGGTCGGTCGCGCCCGAGGACGACACCGCCGAGGCGGACGACCCCGACCTGGTCGACTCCGCGCTCTCCGGGCATGACCTGATCGTCCGCGAGCTGGGCGCCACGGTCGTCGAGGAGTTCACCAACGAGTAGCGGATTCTCCCGCCCGGCCCTCCCGCGGGGCTCCGCGGGCCGCTCCCGGCCCGGCCACCCGCTGTCCAGGGAGCGGCGGCCGTCGAGGCCCCGGGCCCCCGGCGGTTAGGCTGCACCCCGTGAAGGTCCTCGTCATCGGCGGCGGCGCCCGCGAACACGCCCTGTGCCGCTCTCTCTCCCTCGACCCCGATGTCACCGCTCTGTACTGCGCCCCCGGCAACGCCGGAATCGCAGAGGTGGCCGAACTGCACCCGGTCGACGCCCTCGACGGTGAAGCCGTCGCGCGCCTCGCCACCGAGCTGGGCGCCGGGTTGGTGGTCGTCGGCCCGGAGGCACCGCTTGTCGCCGGTGTCGCCGACGCCGTGCGCGCGGCCGGTATCCCCTGTTTCGGCCCTTCGCGCGAGGCTGCCCGGCTGGAGGGCTCCAAGGCGTTCGCCAAGGACGTCATGGCCGGTGCCAACGTTCCGACCGCCCGCAGCTACGTCTGTACGACGCCCGCGGAGATCGACGAGGCCCTGGACGCCTTCGGCGCCCCGTACGTCGTGAAGGACGACGGTCTCGCGGCCGGCAAGGGTGTCGTCGTCACGGACGACGTCGAAGCTGCGCGTGCCCACGCCCTGGCCTGCGACCGTGTGGTCGTCGAGGAGTTCCTCGACGGTCCCGAGGTGAGCCTCTTCGCGATCACCGACGGCACGACGGTGCTGCCCCTGCAGCCGGCCCAGGACTTCAAGCGCGCCCTGGACGGCGACGAGGGCCCGAACACCGGCGGCATGGGTGCGTACTCCCCGCTGCCGTGGGCCGACCCGAAGCTCGTCGACGAGGTCATGCAGACCGTCCTGCAGCCGACCGTGGATGAGCTCCGCCGTCGCGGTACCCCGTTCTCCGGGCTGCTGTACGCGGGCCTCGCCATCACCTCACGCGGTGTGCGGGTCATCGAGTTCAACGCCCGCTTCGGCGACCCGGAGACACAGGTGGTCCTGGCCCGGCTGAAGACGCCGCTCGCCGGGATCCTGCTCGGTTCGGCCAACGGCACCCTGGATGTCGTACCCGCGCTGAAATGGCGTGACGACGCCGCCGTCACCGTCGTCATCGCCTCGCACAACTATCCGGGTACGCCCCGGACGGGCGACCCGATCGAGGGCCTCGCCGACGTGGTGGCACAGGATGCACCTCACGCGTTCGTCCTGCACGCGGGCACCCGGCAGGAGGGCGACGCGGTCGTCAGCGCCGGAGGCCGGGTGCTCTCCGTCACGGCGACCGGCAAGGACCTCGCGCAGGCCCGGGAGCGTGCCTACACGGCGGTGGGCCGGATCCGGCTCGACGGCTCCCAGCACCGCACGGACATCGCCCGCAAGGCTGCCGAAGAGGCCTGAGACCTGTCCGTCCCCTGTGCCCGGCCCCCCTCACGGAGGCGCCGGGCACAGGCGTGTCCGGGGCCTCTCGCGCCGGGAGTCCCCCGCGCCGGGCAAGTCCCCGGTCACGGGACCGCCGAGGGGCCCGTGAACGCCGACGGGGCCGTGGCCGAACACCGGGAGCAGGGGACGAGGTATCACCGAATGCCAGGGCACCGACACGTCAGCAGCTTTACCCAAAGCCATTCCATCGAGTGACGACTCGGCCATCCGGATGACGCCCGCCGGAGCCCCAACTAGGGTGCGGCGCAAGCGTTCCGGCACTTGGCCCACCGATATTGCGATGTCGGTGGCGGGTGCCACAGTGGGGGAGTGACCAACACCGTCGCGGGGGCAGAGGGGGTGACGTCCAGTCGTGTCCGGTACCGGTTCGGTTGAGGAACTGGGTGCGCGCGCAGCGCGGGCCAGGGCTGTGGCTCTGCTGCGCATCCGCAGCAGAGCCACAGCCCTGGCGATCCTGCCGGCGGGCGCGGCCGTCGTGCTGCTGGCCGCGGTCGCCCAGGGACGCATCGGCCCAGGGGTGTGGTCCGCGGTCAGCTGGGCGGTGGCGGGCTGTGCCGTCGTGGTGCTGCTGCTCGCCGCGCTGGTCGCCGTCGCGGTGGCGCGCGCGAGGCCGGCGGTCAGTCCGACCGTCCCTCTCACCGAGGACTCGGCTCCCGATCTCTACCGGCTGGTCCGCGACCTCGCCGACCGGCTCGACGTCCCGGCGCCGTCGGCCGTAGAGCTCACCCCGGACTGCGACAGCTGGCTGGAGGACCGTACGCATCCCGCCGGCCGGCCCGGGGCGAAGGGCCTCGGAGAACCGGCGGAGGCCCGGCGTGGCCGCCGGGAGCCGGCGGCACCCGTGCTGGTGATCGGCTCTCCTTTCCTGTGGTGGATGAGGGTCGCCGAGCTGCGGGCGGTTCTCGCCCCGGTCGTCGCGGGTACCGGGCCGGCCTCGCACCCCGACATAGCCGCCGCCCGTCGTTTCGTCCGTGGCCTGGACGCCGCGATCGCCGACGCCGCTGTGCCCGGCAAGGGCTTCGTACGCGCCGTTCCCGCGGCTTTCGTGGGACGGATCGCCAGGGCGCTGCTGCGCGGCTGCCGCGGTCACGCGGCAGAGATGGAGCGGTGCGTCGCCGCCGCCGCGTCGGGGCGCGCCCAGGAGGTGGACCACGGGCTGCGGATCGTCGCCCAGGAGCAGGTCGGTCTGGCCTACGCCGGCTGGGACCGGCTGCTGACCCGGGTGGCGCTGCCGGCCTGGCGGATGGGACGTTGGCCTTCCCGGCTCGACGCCGGTGTCGTATCCGCGCTCACGGAGCTCTCCCGGCGCGACCGGCTGGCCGAGGGTTTCACCTCACGGCTGGGGGAGCGCCCCGCATGCGACCTGATCGAGGAGCCCGGGGCGGCCGACGAGGCGGCCTCGCTGCTGGCCGCCAGGCTCTTCCACGGAGGGCCGGCGGAGGCCGGGCCCGGCTGGTCCCCGGTCGACTGGCAGCAGTACCCGGAAGAGGTCGTGGACCGGAAGTGGCGGACGGAGGCGGCACGCCTGCATCGGGTGCTCGATGCCATGGGAGTGGCCACCGGCGTCGCCGTGGGCGGGCCGGACCGTCCGGCCGCCGGTGGTTCCGCGGTGCCCACGCTGGCGCGTGTGATCGACCACCTCGCCACGCCGGGCGCCGACAGCGAGGCACTCGCGGCCGGGATCGGCGCCGCCGTCGCCCGCGACGAGAAGAGGGCTGCACCGGGGTGCGGCGCCGGCGGCGGCGCCCCGGTCGCCGGTGCGCCGACGGGAGCCGGTGCCGACCCCCTCGACCTCTGGGGGCCCGTCCCGCTCCCGCTCTTCCCCCTCCAGCCGCCCCGCACGGGCACCGAGCTGCTCGCCGACCACGTCGTGGCGATGGTCTGCTGTGCCGCCGTGGACACGGCGGGAGCCGCGCCAGGGCTCGACTGGCTCGACGGCCCCGCGCTGCTGGTCGACGGCGGTCGCAGGTCGGACCTCGGCGCCCCCGTACTCAGTCTCGTCGAGGACGGTGACGCGGAGCCGCTGCTCTCCTGGCTCACCGCGGTAGGAGTGCGCACCGACAAACCCGTACGCCTGGGCTGAAAGGTGCGCCTGGGTCGCCGGGTGACCTGAGTTGCACGGCCGTCCGTCCAATTAGATGGACAAATATCCTGAATGTCCGCCCCATAACCGGAAGATCGGGCTTCGGTCCCGCGAATTCGCAACGAACGGTGACGGAGTGCGTGCGTAATGTGATGTGCTGGGGGCGCGTCGGCATCCGGCGCATCCGGCGCATCCGGCGCATCCGGCGCATCCGGCGCAAAGGTGCGTCGGGGGACGAGGGAGGGGAGCGGGATGAGGGCGGAGCAGATCCGGCGGTGGGAATCGGGTGCCCTCGCGCACGCGGTGAGCGACCCCTTCGGCCAGGGGCCGCTGCCCTGGCTGCGCGGCAGCGAGAATTACTTCGACGACACCGGCCAGGTCGTCCCCTGGTATGCCGACCCCGGCCTCGGCCGCGGTGGGGCCGGCGGCGGTACGCGTACGGCGGACGACGTGCGCCAGCAGATCAAGGGGTTCGTGTCCCCGGGGGCCGCGGCGCCCGGCGAGGCGATCGACTTCCACATCACCGTGGACCCGCCCCAGCAGTTCTCCGTCGACATCTACCGCATCGGGCATTACGCGGGCGACGGCGCCGCCAAGATCACCACCAGTCCGCGCCTCTCCGGCATCGTCCAGCCGGCGCCGCTGGCGGCCGAGCGGACGGTCTCCTGCCACCACTGGTGGCTGTCCTGGCGGCTGCAGATCCCCAGCTACTGGTCGGTCGGCGCCTACGTCGCCGTGCTCACCACCGCTGACGGACACCGCTCGCACGTCCCCTTCACGGTCCGGGACGACCACCCGGCGGACCTGCTGCTCCTGCTTCCCGACGTCACCTGGCAGGCCTACAACCTCTATCCGGAGGACGGCCGCACGGGGGCGAGTCTTTACCATGCCTGGGACGAGCAGGGCCGGCTGCTGGGCGAGGAGGACGCCGCCGTCACCCTCTCCTTCGACCGCCCCTACGCGGGCGCCGGCCTTCCTCTCCACGTCGGCCACGCCTACGACTTCATCCGCTGGGCCGAGCGTTACGGCTACGACCTCGCGTACGCGGACGCCCGCGACCTGCACGCCGGCCGCGTCGATCCCAGCCGTTACCGGGGCCTGGTCTTCCCCGGACACGACGAGTACTGGTCGGTGCCGATGCGCCGCACCACCGAACTCGCCCGGGACACCGGTACCTCGCTCGTCTTCCTCTCGGCCAACACCATGTACTGGCAGGTGGGACTCGGTCCGTCCCCCTCCGGGGCCCCCGACCGCCTGCTCACCTGCCGCAAGCGCCGTGGCCCGGGGAAGGCCGCGTTGTGGCGTGAGATCGACCGCCCCGAGCAGCAGCTGCTCGGTGTCCAGTACGCGGGCCGGGTCCCCGACCCCCACCCGCTGGTCGTGCGGAACGCCGGCCACTGGCTCTGGGAAGCCACCGGCGCGGGTGAGGGCGACGAGATCGACGGGCTGGTCGCCGGTGAGGCCGACCGCTACTTCCCGCGTACGGCGCTGCCCGAGCACGAGCGCCGCATGCTGCTCGCACACTCGCCGTACGCGGACAGCGAGGGGGCCACCCGGCACCAGGAGACCTCGCTGTACCGCGCCCCGTCGGGTGCGCTCGTCTTCGCCTCGGGCACCTTCGCGTGGTCCCCGGCCCTGGACCGGCCCGGCCATGTCGACTCCCGTATCCAGCGGGCCACGGCCAATCTGCTCGACCGGATCTGCAAGCGGGACTGAGGAGCGGGACCCGGTCACCGGGCCGGCCTGGGGGCGGGACCGGGAAGCGGAACCCGGCGGCCGGGCCGCGTAAGGGCCCGGCCGCCGGCCGTGGCGTGGAGCTCGACACCGGTTCCTCCACCGCACCGCCCTGTCCACGGGGCGACCCCTGGCGCCGCGGCTCCTTCGCATGCGGGACAATCGGAACGACTCCTGGATCAACCTACGCGGAGGCAGCGTGTCCGGTTTCGTAGAAAAGCCCGAGCCCGTGCAGGTGCCGGGGCTCACCCACCTGCACACCGGGAAGGTGCGCGACCTGTACCGGAACGAGGCGGGCGACCTCGTGATGGTCGCCAGCGACCGTATGTCCGCGTACGACTGGGTCCTGCCCACCGGGATCCCGGACAAGGGCCGTGTGCTCACCCAGCTGTCGCTGTGGTGGTTCGACCAGCTCGCCGATCTCGTGCCCAACCATGTGCTGTCGACGGAGCTGCCGCCCGGCGCCCCCGCCGACTGGGCCGGCCGGACCCTGATCTGCCGTTCGCTGCGGATGGTCCAGGTCGAGTGCGTGGCGCGCGGTTATCTGACGGGATCCGGCCTGACCGAGTACAACGCGACCCGGACGGTCTGCGGGCTCGGTCTGCCCGAGGGTCTCGTCGACGGCTCCGAACTCCCGGGGCCGATCTTCACCCCGGCCACGAAGGCCGCGGTCGGTGATCACGACGAGAACGTCTCGTACGAGGAGGTCGCCCGCGAGGTCGGCCCCGAGACGGCGGCCGTGCTGCGCCGGACGACGCTGGACGTCTACGGCCGTGCCCGGGACATCGCCCGTGAGCGCGGGATCATCCTCGCCGACACGAAGTTCGAGTTCGGCTTCGCGCCGACCGAGGGCGGTGGTGAGGAGCTGATCCTCGCCGACGAGGTGCTGACGCCCGACTCCTCGCGCTTCTGGCCGGCCGGATCCTGGGAGCCGGGCAAGGCGCAGCCTTCGTACGACAAGCAGTTCGTGCGCGACTGGCTGACCTCACCGGCCTCCGGCTGGGACCGCCACAGCGAGCAGCCGCCCCCGCCGCTGCCGCAGGACATCGTCGACGCGACCCGGGCCAAGTACCTGGAGGCGTACGAACTCCTGACGGGTATGAACTGGCCGGCCCAGGAGATGTGACGGCAGAAGGCCCCGGTCACGAGGACCGGGGCCTTCTCACATGGAGCGAACGACGAGGTTCGAACTCGCGACCTCAACCTTGGCAAGGTTGCGCTCTACCAGCTGAGCTACGTTCGCATGCGCCGCAGCGCGCTGCCCACTATACCCAACCTCTCTCCCGCGCGAGACGCACTGCCGCATGACGGTTCTCCGCCCCGAGTTTGGAGACCGCCGCCGACAGGTAGTTGCGCACGGTGCCCTGCGACAGCGACGCCCGCTCCGCGATCTCCGCGACCGGCGCCCCGTCCGCCGCCAGCTCCAGCACCTCGGCCTCCCGCGCGGTCAGCGGGGAGTCTCCGGCGGAGATCGCGTCGGCTGCCAACTCCGGGTCCACATAACGGTTTCCCGCGTGGACGGTACGGATGATCTCGGCCAGCCGCCGGGCGCTGACCGTCTTGGGCACGAACGCCCGGACACCCGCCTCCAGCGCCCGCTTCAGGTTCCCCGGCCTGCCGTGACTCGTCACGATCATGGTGCGGCAGCCGGGCAGTCCGGCTCGCAGTGATGTGGCGACCTTCACACCGTCCGCACCCGGCATCTCCAGGTCCAGGACGGCCACATCGGGTCGGTGAGCCATGGCCATCGCGAGCGCTTCCGGCCCGGTCGCCGCCTCGGCGACCAGGACGATGTCGTCCTCCAGCGCGAGGAGCGCGGCCAGGGCGCCTCGGATCAGGTGCTCGTCGTCGGCGAGCAGGACTCGGACGGTGGCCGGTGCGGTCGTCATCTTTTCTCCAGCGGGGAAGGTACGGGGTGCCGTGGGGCGGGCAGCGGGACAGCCGCGGTCAGACGGAACAGGCCGTCGCCCGCCGGCCCCGCCTCCAGCGAACCGCCGACCGAGGCCAGCCGTTCCCGGAGTCCGTGCAGCCCTGAGCCACCGCCGGGAACGGCGGCCTTGTCGGGTGTCACGCCGTCGTTCTCCACCACGAGCCGCACCCCGCCCGGCACGGTTTCCAGCCGGATGTCGCAACGCCGGGGATCGCCGTGCCGCAGGACGTTGGTGGCCGCCTCGCGTACGGCCCATCCGAGCGCCGACTGCACCGGTGCGGGAAGCCGCCCGCCGTCGCCGTGGACGGCGCACTCGATTCCGGCCGCCCGCAAGACCCCCTGGGCTCCCAGCAGCTCCGTACCGACATCGGCCTCCCGGTATCCCCGTACGACGTCGCGGACCTCCTGCTGGGAGGCGCGTGCGAT
This sequence comes from Streptomyces sp. NPDC014623, assembly GCF_043088245.1. Taxonomy (NCBI): domain Bacteria; kingdom Bacillati; phylum Actinomycetota; class Actinomycetes; order Kitasatosporales; family Streptomycetaceae; genus Streptomyces; species Streptomyces sp. NPDC014623. The sequence goes on from NZ_JBIBZU010000009.1 coordinate 227,790, forward strand.
GCGCTGCACCTCGACCATCTGGTCCATCGCCGCGGACTGTCCGCGCTGTGCCAGCTCGACCGCGAGTTCGCTCTTCAGCGCGATCACCGCCAGGTTCCGGCCCAGGACATCATGCATGTCCCGGCCGAACCGCAGCCGCTCCTCGGCGACCGCCAGCCGGGTCTCCACGTCCCGGGCGTCGCGGAGCTTCTGCATGATCCCGAGCGTCCAGGCGGAGAGCCGGACGGTGGTGGAGATCAGCGCACCGCCGAAGCCCACTCCCGCCGACGTGGCCAGGGCGAAGGATCCGGCGGCCCCGGCCAGCAGGGCACCACCGCTCATGCAGGCCGCGCCGGCCACGATGCACGCACCGGATGCCCACACCGGTGCGGCGAGGACGAAAGGCGTCAGGAACGGCCACACCACCGCCCCCAGGGCCAGCTGCAGCCCGGGAAACGTCTCGGTGCCGACGTACCCGCCGAGTGTCAGCAGGCTCGTGGCGTTCACGAGGAACAGGAAGGCTGAGAGCGCGATCGTCCGTCTCCCGACGGGGCCACGGCCGAGATAACTGTCGAGAGCCCGGTTGACCAGCGGCACCGAGTGGACGCCCTGCACGATCGCGGCCAGGACCACACCGGCGATCAGGGCGGCGGGCGCGTCCGAATGCCGCACCGGGCGGGTCACCGACAGGAGGACCACGCACAGGACCATCCCCCAGATCATGGAGTTCATGGATCCGCGTGTGTAGAGATCGATCTTGTCGAACCCCTCGCGCTTCTGCCACCTGCGCACCTGTGCCCGCACCCACACGGTCCCGCCTCCCCCTTCGTCTCCGCCGGCCTCGGGCCCCGGTTCAGGCCGGGGGGAAGCCGTCGCCGGTCATGGCTCAAGACTTCCGCCCGCCCACGGCCGCGGGCAGTGCATGGTGTCATCACCGTTCATGACGAACGTCATGCGTCGATAACCGGGAACGCCAAAGGCCCTGATCGAAATCGATCAGGGCCTTTGGGACAAGAGCGGACGACCAGGTTCGAACTGGCGACCTCAACCTTGGCAAGGTTGCGCTCTACCAACTGAGCTACGTCCGCATTGCTACCACTCGGCTTTCACCGGTGGAGCGCTCACCACTTTACCTGATCCACTTGGTGGCCTGGTAAGGCAGTGCAGAGCGGGTGACAGGAATTGCACACTGCGCCTTCCCCCTGGAAGGGGGATGTTCTACTACTGAACTACACCCGCACGCTGCGTCGGACCCGGCTTTTCGGCCTTGCCCTTCGGCGTGCTCCAGACTCTAGCCGACCTGCAGGGGTGTTGTGCAAGTCGGCTCCCCGAGGTGTCGCTCCGGCTGCGGGCGGACACCGGAACGGAAGGGGGCATTCCGGGCGCGGCCCTCAACTGGCCGCGCTGAACGCCTCGTAGACCCTCTTGGGGATCCGGCCGCGGGCCGGCACCTCCATCCGGTGCGAGCGGGCCCAGGCGCGCACGGCCGCGGGGTCCGGGGCGAGCGACGTGTGGTGGTACGCCACGGGGGCCCCGCCGCGCTTGCCGGTACTTGTCTGCTTTCGGCCGGCCGCCACGTACGGGGCCAGCGCCTTCCGAAGTTTCTTTGCATTGGCGGGATTGAGGTCGATCTCGTACGACTTCCCGTCCAGGGCGAAGGTGACTGTTTCCGCCGCTTCTCCCCCGTCGATGTCGTCGGAGAGCGTAACCACTACGCGCTGAGCCACGGATATCGGTCCTTTCCTGCGGCATCGTCGCGCCTGACATGCGCTGATGCCGGCCTTCCGGCGGCTGGGCGGATACGGATCGACGGCTGTCGACTGTTCCGGGGTAATCCTGCTTTCCCGAGTATTCATTTGTACAGCGGCAGGAGCCGCATTGTGAAGCCCGGGCAATTGCGCCCGCGTGTTGCCTCCGTGGATCCGCGCACAATCCGGGCGAAGATTTTTTGCCAGGTGTTTCCCTGGGTGTTGTCGTCCCCGATATCCCGCCGTGATCAGGCCCGCAGGATATCTACCCGCGTAGAATTTCTGGCCAGGTACGCTGAGAGGACCCGCGGGGATCTGGGGAACCCCTCGGAGACACAGCCGCACCACACCACCGGGAGTGCCAGTGGCACGCGTCGTAGTCGACGTCATGCTCAAGCCGGAGATCCTCGACCCGCAGGGACAGGCTGTGCAGCGCGCACTGCCCCGTCTCGGCTTCGACGGAATCGCGGACGTTCGTCAGGGAAAGCGTTTCGAGCTCGAGGTCGAGGGGCCGGTCGACGATGCCGCCCTCGCCCGTATTAACGAGATGGCCGAGACCTTCCTCGCCAACACCGTCATCGAGGACTTCACCGTCAAGGTGGAGGAGGAGAAGTGACCACCCGTATCGGAGTCGTCACTTTTCCCGGCACGCTCGACGACCAGGACAGCCTGCGCGCCGTGCGGATCGCGGGTGCCGAACCCGTATCCCTCTGGCACCGTGACAAGGACCTCCACCAGGTCGACGCGGTGATCCTCGCGGGCGGATTCAGTTACGGCGACTATCTGCGCGCCGGCGCAATCTCGCGCTTCTCGCCGGTGATGGCGACCGTCATCGAGCAGGCGAAGGCCGGCCTCCCGGTCCTCGGTATCTGCAACGGCTTCCAGATCCTGACCGAGGCGCACCTGCTGCCCGGCGCGATGCTGCGCAACAACGACCTCCACTTCATCTGCCGCGACCAGAAGCTGCGGGTGGAGAACGCGGACACCGCGTGGACCTCGGACTACACGGCGGGCCAGGAGATCTCCGTACCGCTGAAGAACGTGGACGGCCGGTACACCGCCGACGAGCGCACGCTCGACGAGCTGGAGGCCGAGGGCCGCGTCGCCTTCCGTTACGCCGACGTCAATCCGAACGGCTCGCTGCGCGACATCGCCGGCATCACCAATGCCGCGGGCAACGTCGTCGGTCTGATGCCGCACCCGGAACACGCTGTCGAGCCGCTGGTCGGCACCGGCCGCACCGACGGCCTGGGTGTCTTCACCTCGATCATCAAGAAGCTGGTCAACGCATGAGCCTGGACACGGTCAAGCACGCGGCCGAAACCCCGGACGCCGGGCAGCCCTGGAAGGAGCTCGGCCTCAAGGAGGACGAGTACGCCCGGATCCGCGAGATCCTGGGCCGCCGTCCCACCGGTGCCGAGCTCGCCATGTACTCCGTGATGTGGTCCGAGCACTGCTCGTACAAGAGCAGCAAGGTCCACCTCAAGCAGTTCGGTGAGAAGGTCCCCGCCAACGACGCGATGCTCGTCGGCATCGGTGAGAACGCGGGTGTGGTCGACGTCGGCCAGGGTTACGCGGTCACCTTCAAGGTCGAGTCGCACAACCACCCCTCGTACATCGAGCCCTACCAGGGTGCGGCCACCGGCGTCGGCGGCATCGTCCGCGACATCCTCGCCATGGGCGCCCGTCCGGTCGCGGTCGTGGACCCGCTCCGCTTCGGCGCGGCCGACCACCCCGACACCCGGCGCGTCCTGCCGGGCATCGTCGCGGGCATCGGCGGCTACGGGAACTGTCTCGGCCTGCCGAACATCGGCGGTGAGGTCGTCTTCGACGCCTGTTACCAGGGCAACCCGCTCGTCAACGCCGGCTGCATCGGCGTGATGAAGCACGAGGACATCCACCTCGCCCAGGCGTCCGGCCCCGGCAACAAGGTGATCCTCTACGGTGCCCGCACCGGCGGCGACGGCATCGGCGGCGTCTCCGTGCTGGCCTCGGAGACCTTCGACGACACCAAGCCCACCAAGCGCCCCGCCGTCCAGGTCGGCGACCCGTTCCAGGAGAAGCTCCTCATCGAGTGCACCCTGGAGATCTTCAAGGAGAAGCTCGTCGCGGGCATCCAGGACCTCGGCGGCGCCGGGCTCTCCTGCGCCACGAGCGAGCTGGCCTCCGCGGGCTCCGGCGGTATGCGCGTCGAGCTGGACACCGTGCCGCTGCGCGACTCCTCCCTCTCGCCCGAGGAGATCCTCATGAGCGAGTCGCAGGAGCGCATGTGCGCGATCGTCGAGCCGCAGCACGTGGACCGCTTCATGGAGATCTGCGAGAAGTGGGACGTCATCGCCACCGTCATCGGTGAGGTGACCGAGGGCTCGCAGCTGGAGATCTTCTGGCACGGCGAACAGATCGTGGACGTACCGCCGCGGTCCGTGGCCCATGAGGGCCCGACCTACCAGCGGCCGTACGCCCGGCCCTCCTGGCAGGACGCGCTGCAGGCCGACGACGCCGGCAAGCTGGCCCGCCCGGCGAACGGCGCGGAGCTGCGCGAGCAGGTCCTCAAGCTGGTCAGCTCCCCGAACCAGGCCTCCAAGTCCTGGATCACCGACCAGTACGACCGCTTCGTGCAGGGCAACACCGTGCTGGCGATGCCCGAGGACGCGGGCATGGTCCGGATCGACGAGGAGTCGAATCTGGGCGTCGCCATGGCGACCGACGGCAACGGCCGCTACGCCAAGCTCGACCCGTACACGGGCGCGCAGCTGGCCCTCGCGGAGTCGTACCGCAACGTCGCCGCGACCGGCGCCAAGCCGCTCGCCATCTCGGACTGCCTGAACTTCGGTTCGCCCGAGGACCCGGACGTGATGTGGCAGTTCGCCGAGGCCACCCGCGGTCTGGCGGACGGCTGCCTGGAGCTGGGCACCCCGGTCACCGGCGGCAACGTGTCGCTGTACAACCAGACCGGGGACACGGCGATCCACCCGACGCCCGTCGTGGCCGTCCTCGGTGTGATCGACGACGTGACCCGGCGCACGCCGGTCGCCTTCGCCGAAGAGGGCCAGCTGCTGTACCTCCTGGGGGACACCCGCGAGGAGTTCGGCGGTTCGGCCTGGTCCGAGGTCATCCACCAGCACCTCGGCGGGATGCCGCCCGAGGTCGACCTGGGCCGCGAGAAGCTGCTCGGCGAGATCCTGATCTCGGCCTCCCGTGACGGCATGATCGACGCGGCGCACGACCTCTCCGACGGCGGCCTGATCCAGGCGGTCACCGAGTCCTGCCTGCGCGGCGGGAAGGGCGCCCGGCTGGTCGTCCCGGACGGTCTGGACGCCTTCACCTTCCTGTTCTCGGAGTCGGCGGGCCGCGCGGTCGTCTCGATTCCGCGCAGCGAGGAGCTCCGCTTCAACGACATGTGCGGTGCGCGGGGCCTCCCCGCGGTCCGGATCGGTGTCGTTGACGGTGAGGAGATCGAGATCCAGGGCGAGTTCAGCATTCCGCTGAGCGAGCTGCGCACGGCGCACGAGGGGACCCTGGAGGGTCTGTTCGCCTAGGTTCTGCCTGTACCGCAGCCCCTGTCCGGGTCTACCGGGCGGGGGCTGCGGCGTTTTTCTGTGACCACTGTTGATTGAAATTACGTAATTACGTAAGGTGGATGTCATGGGGCTCGAGGAACGCGTCACCGAGCTGGAGCGCCGCCTCGCGGCGCTGGAGGCGGCTGCGGAGAGCGCGAAGCCGGAGCTGGGCGTCGGGGACTTCTGGGCGCTGGACGGGCTGAAGGACCAGCTCGGACAGGTCGGGGAGGCCGCGGCGGACGGCGGGGTGCTGTTCACGGGCGCGGTGAGGCTGCCGGCCGGTGAGCGGTACGAATGGCAGTACGGCGCGCTGACGACGGGGCTCCTGGGGACGGACGGGGACCGCCCCGACTGGGCGGAAGCCGCCGAGCCCCTGGCCGCGCTCGGCCATCCGGTAAGGCTGAGGCTGCTCCGCGAGATCCTCGCGGGCCGGCGTACGGCCGCCGAGCTGGCCGGGCTCGACGAGACCGGGACGACCGGTCAGATCTACCACCACCTGCGTCTGCTGACCGTCGCGGGCTGGTTGCACACGACGGCGCGCGGACGCTACGAGGTGCCCGGCGCGCGGGTGGTGCCGCTCCTGGTGGTGCTCACGGCCGCCCGGCCCTGAGAGACGGGACAACGGGGGAGAACGTATGTCTGCACGCAGGTTGCCCGGGCTGCTCACGCGGGTGTTCGCTCTGCTCTTCCTCGCACTCGTCGTGGTCGGTCTCTTCGTGGAGTACCCGTTCCCGTCGTGGTGGGTCTTCCTCCCGCTCGTGCTCGCCTGGACGGCGGGCATCGCGGGAGGCCGGGCGGCGAGCCGGGACATCAAGGGCGCCTCACGTGACGCCGTCGAGGTCCTTGCGCCGGTGACAGGCCGTTGGTCCGCGCTCAACAGCCCCGCCGACCGGGTGCCGAGCCATGGTGTCCACGCCTACGGGCAGACGTATGCCATCGACATCGTGGCGGAAGGAGCGGAAGGGCCGTCGGCCGGGCGGCCGGGTTTCGCCTGGCTGTGGCCCGTCGCGCGTGGTCCCCGGGCCTTCCCCGCCTTCGGGGCCCCGTTGCTGGCGGTGGCGGACGCGACGGTGGTCACCGCCGACGACACACAGCGCGACCACCTGAGCCGGAACTCCCTCCTGGGGCTCGCCTGGCTCCTGCTCGCCGAGGGTGAGGTGCGTGGACTGGCGGGCGCGCACCGGGTCCTCGGCAACCGCGTCGTGCTCGACCTCGGTGACGGTACGTACGCCGCTTACGCCCACGTCCGGCGCGGCTCGCTCCAGGTGCGGGCCGGCGACACGGTCCGGGCCGGGCAGCAGATCGCCCGCTGCGGGAACTCCGGCAACTCCACCGAGCCGCATGTGCACTTCCAGCTCATGGACCACCCGGACCTCGACAGGGCGCGCGGCGTCCCGTTCACCTGGCGGGGCATCGGAGTACCGGCCAACGGCGAGGTCTTCGTCGCCGGCCGGGCCGTCAGCGACGACTGGTAGCTTGCCGGGCGTCATGCGTTGTCGTTGTGCGGGGGCCGGTCATGGACGAGACGAGCGCTGCCGGGGCATCCGGGCCGATAGGTGAGCCGACCGGGCGCGGCCGCGCGGCGAAGGCCTGGAACGCACTGTTCTGCCTGGTCGCCGTGGCGGGAATCGGTCTGAGCATCTGGGCCGTCGTCATGCAGGTGTCCGATCTCCGCGCCCGGTCCGAGAGCCGGGAGCGCATCGAGGCGGGGTGCGGTGGCCTCGTCGATCCGGATCTGGTGCTCGGGCTGAACGGTGACATCGACCGCGTGGAGCTCTCGGACCGCTACCAGATCGACACCGCCCGGAGGGTCAGCAACTGTCTCGTCCACCGGGTGGGCGAACCGGGGACGGCTTACGGGCACTTCGCCCTGACCCTCACCGTGTACCCCGCCGACCCGAACGCCGACGACCGCCGGGTCGCTCTCGACGACGGGCCCTTCGACCTCCGCCGCGGTGGCGTGGACGACATCGCGGCCGCGGCGGACCATGCCGTGCCGCACCCGCTGGGCGACGGCAGGCTCGGTGAGTACGAGAGCCACATGGTGACGGTCAGGGCCCTGTGCGCGGACGGTGGCGAGATCTCCTCCGTCGAGGCCTCGGCCATCGCCAAGTACGCGGACGTCGCGACGCCCGGGGACCGCCGGACGCTCGCCGGTCTGGCGCGGCAGGCGGTGGAGCGGGCTGCAGGGGAACGGGGGTGTGCGGCCGAGCTTCCCGCGCTGCCCGCCGGGCTCCCCGAGCCGGCGTTCGCCCTCCGCCCGGCGGCCGGGACCGGCGGCACATGTGCCTGGTACGGGCGCCTCATAGCCGCCGGGGGACGCGGCTCGCTCCCCGACCGCGCGCTCGCCGCGCCGGCCGGGAAGGCGAGTTCCCACGACGCCTGCCTGCTCGCACTCGGCGAGGACGAGACCCGGAGGATCTGGCCCGCCTACGAGAAGACCACCAAGAGCCCCCGGGACCTCGGTGTGGTGCTCTCGCACTCTCCCCTGTGGGTGAAGACCGAGACCGTCGTCGGCGACGGCACCAGAGGGATACGGACCGGCTTGCAGGACCGGACCGTGATCCGCCCCGGCACCGCGGGTACGGACGAGTTCGCCTGGTGGGCCTCCTCCGTCTGCGACGGCCGGCCCGCCCTGCACCTGATGCAGGTGTCCTACCCGTACGACCGCATCCTCCGCGGCCGGCTGGAGCCCCTGTTCCGGGCGTACGTCGACGACGCGACGGAACGCCGTGGCTGCACGGACGTCGTCCGTCCCGACGCGGCGGACTTCGTGCGGAGTTGAGTCCGGCGGTACGTGAGGGGCGCTGTCGGCCCCGCCGGTTAGTCTCGCCCGTATGCCACCGGCCAAGAAGCGCCCCCGCGCCTACGACGTCTCCCGGACCCGCATCGCGGTCCTGGCCCAGTTCGACCGTGTCCGGGAGGCGGTGGCCACACTGACGGAGGATCAGCTGGCCGGTCCGTCCGGGCTCGGGGAGTGGACCGTGCGGGAGCTCGCCGTCCACCTCGCCATGGCGCTGGGCCGCGTCAGCCATGAGCTGGAGTCGCCGGAGCCGCCCGGGCCCAAGCCGCAGCTCACCCTGCTGGAGTGGCCCTTCTCCACCGCGGGCCGGGCGGCGGCGATCGCCGACGACACCAGGGAGCTGACCGGGGCCCGCCCCGGTCTCGACGCGCTGTACGAGGAGACGGCGGTCCGGTTCGCGGAGGCGGTGCCCGCCGCTGCCGCTGACCGGCTGGTGACGACCCGGTCGGGGACGATGCGTCTGGGCGACTTCCTGGTCACCCGCACCGTCGAGCTCGTCGTCCACACCGACGACCTCCACCGGGCGACGGGCCTCGACATCCCGTACGACCGCCAGGCGCTCGCGGCCTGCACCCGGCTGCTCGCCGACGCGCTCGCGGAGAAGGCGCCCGGTGGATCCGTCGAGGTGCGCGTGCCGCCTTTCGCCGTCGTCCAGTGCATCGGCGGCCCCAGACACACCCGCGGGACCCCGCCGAACGTCGTGGAGACGGATCCGCTCACCTGGATCCGGCTGGCCACCGGGCGTACGCAGTGGGCGGACGCGCTCGAAGCGGCGCAGGTCAGCGCCAGTGGTGAGCGGGCCGATCTCGCCCCGCTGCTTCCTCTGACGGGCTGAGGGGGAACCGGATCGGCTCCTCGATCCGTCCCAGGGCCATGCGCACACAACGTATGGCAGTCAGCGTCCTTGCCGCCCTGACCACCCTCACCCTTGCCGCGTGCGGTACGGAGTCGGGATCCGGAGCGGGATCAGGGGATTCCGGAGGCTCCGGGGACGGCAGCGGAACCGTGCGGGCCGGCCAGCCGGTGACCGGTGTCCACTGGACCGTGTCCTCCCTGACCGTCGGGGGGAGGAAGACCACCGCCCCCGCCGGAGCCCACGTCGAGATCGACCCGGAGGGGAAGGCCACGGGCAGTCTGGGCTGCAACCGCTTCACCGCCGAGGCCGCCGTCGAGGGTGACAAGGTCACCGTCGGGCCGGGCACGACCACCGAGATGGGGTGCGAGAAGGAGGTCCAGGAGTTCGAGAAGGCGCTGGGCCGTGCCTTCAGCGGCGAACTCGAGGCCGACGTCACGGACCGGGACGACCGGAAGACCCTCACCCTGACCACGGCGCAGGGCGACACCATCGCCCTCACCTCCGAGCCCCCGGCACCCCTCGCCGGCACGGCCTGGAAGATCACCGGGCTCGTGTCCGGCAGCGCCGTCACCTCGTTGCCCGCCGGTACGGAGGACAAGGCACACCTCACCTTCGGGAAGGACGGCTCGGTGGAAGGGAACCTCGGTTGCAACTCCTTCCACGGCAAGGCCACCGTCTCGGGCTCCACCCTCACCTTCGGCCCGCTCACCTCCACCAGGAAGATGTGTCCGGGTCCGGAGGCGGATCTGGAGCGCGCGCTGAACGGTGTGCTGGAGGGGACGGCGACGTACGAGATCGATCACCGCTCGCTGTCGATCGAGGCGAAGAGCGGTAAGGGGCTCGAAGCGTCCGCCCCGGCGGCCGGGGGCTGACTGCGGCCGGCCCGCCGGCGACGGGCTCCGCGGATCCGCCCCGCACGTGCCCCGGAGATCCGTCCGCCGCCCTCCGCCCCTCGGGCAGCGCGCCCGGGGCGACCCGCCGCGGTGGTTCCGGAGGCGTTCGCAGGCCGTCGGCCGCGGTGTCGCGGTGTGAGGCTCGCCACGAAATGAGCGTTCAGTCACCGCCTGCTCCCTCGGGCTCACGAGCTCACCCAGTGCCACGGCGGGGGTGGTCCCGGCGCGGAGCGGACGACGGCCCGAATCGCCGGTAACCGCCGTCCGGAGCGGGCCTCAGCCGCTCCGAGGCCCTTCGGGGCCGGGGCGGGAACGCCGTCGTGCTCACCCGGAGTGACCGTCCGGCTCCGGCGGTGACGCTCACGTGGAACCCCCTGCCCTCCCGCTCACGGCCTGTTCCGGGCGGTCGTCCAATTCGGACCGGTGGTCGATCTCGCCTACACTCGGTGGCGTGCCTCGTGGTGATGGACGACTCAACCACGACCTGCTCCCCGGAGAGAAAGGCCCCCAGGACGCTTGCGGCGTCTTCGGTGTCTGGGCTCCGGGCGAAGAGGTCGCCAAGCTCACCTATTTCGGACTGTATGCCCTGCAGCACCGTGGACAGGAGTCCGCGGGCATCGCAGTGAGCAACGGGTCCCAGATCCTCGTCTTCAAGGACATGGGACTGGTCTCGCAGGTCTTCGACGAAACGTCTCTGGGATCGCTCCAGGGCCATATCGCGGTCGGTCATGCCCGCTACTCCACCACCGGTGCCTCGGTGTGGGAGAACGCGCAGCCGACGTTCCGTGCCACCGCGCACGGCTCGATCGCCCTGGGTCATAACGGCAACCTGGTCAACACGGCCCAGCTCGCCGGAATGGTGGCCGACCTTCCCCGGAAGGACGGCCGTGCCACCCAGGTCGCGGCGACCAACGACACCGATCTGGTGACCGCGCTGCTCGCCGGCCAGAGAGACGCCGACGACAAGCCGCTCACCGTCGAGGAGGCCGCCGCGAAGGTGCTTCCCGAGGTCCAGGGCGCCTTCTCGCTCGTCTTCATGGACGAGCACACCCTCTACGCCGCCCGTGACCCGCAGGGCATCCGCCCTCTCGTCCTCGGCCGGCTCGAGCGTGGCTGGGTGGTGGCCTCCGAGTCCGCCGCCCTCGACATCTGCGGTGCCAGTTACGTCCGCGAGGTCGAGCCGGGCGAGCTCGTCGCCATCGACGAGAACGGCCTGCGCACCTCCCGCTTCGCAGAAGCGAAGCCCAAGGGCTGTGTCTTCGAGTACGTCTACCTGGCGCGTCCCGACACCGACATCGCCGGGCGGAACGTCTACCTCTCCCGGGTGGAGATGGGCCGGAAGCTGGCGGCCGAGGCCCCCGTCGAGGCGGACCTGGTCATAGCGACGCCGGAATCGGGAACGCCCGCGGCCATCGGTTACGCCGAGGCGAGCGGAATTCCCTTCGGGGCGGGGCTGGTCAAGAACGCCTATGTCGGGCGGACCTTCATCCAGCCCTCGCAGACCATCCGCCAGCTGGGCATCCGGCTCAAGCTCAACCCGCTCAAGGAAGTCATCAAGGGCAAGCGCCTGGTGGTCGTCGACGACTCGATCGTCCGCGGCAACACCCAGCGCGCCCTGGTGAGGATGCTGCGCGAGGCGGGTGCCGCCGAGATCCACATCCGGATCTCGTCCCCGCCCGTGAAGTGGCCCTGCTTCTTCGGAATCGACTTCGCGACGCGTGCCGAGCTGATCGCCAACGGCATGTCCGTCGACGAGATCGGCGCCTCCATGGGTGCCGATTCCCTCGCGTACATCTCGCTCGACGCGATGGTCGAGGCGACGACGATCGCCAAGCCGAATCTGTGCCGCGCCTGCTTCGACGGCGAATACCCGATGGAGCTTCCGGACCCGGAGCTGCTCGGCAAGCAGCTGCTGGAGACCGAGCTGGCGGCCGGTCCCGCGGCGACCGCGGCGGCCGACGCACTGCGCCGGCCGTGACCCGGACCGACCGGCTGCTTCCCCACCAGCCCCGTATTCCCACACGAAAGATCCCGGGCCATGTCTGAGACAACAGGTGCTTCCTACGCTGCGGCGGGCGTCGACATCGAAGCCGGTGACCGCGCCGTCGAGCTGATGAAGGAGTGGGTGAAGAAGACGCAGCGTCCCGAGGTCGCCGGCCTCGGTGGCCTCGGTGGATTCGCCGGTCTCTTCGACGCCTCGGCGCTCAAGCGTTACGAGCGCCCGCTGCTCGCCTCCGCCACCGACGGTGTCGGCACGAAGGTCGATCTGGCCCGCCAGATGGGTGTGTACGACACCATCGGGCGCGACCTCGTCGGCATGGTCGTCGACGACCTGGTCGTCTGCGGCGCGGAACCGCTCTTCATGACCGACTACATCTGCGTCGGCAAGGTGCATCCCGAGCGTGTCGCGGCCATCGTGAAGGGCATCGCCGAGGGCTGTGTCCTCGCGGGCTGCGCACTGGTCGGCGGCGAGACGGCCGAGCACCCCGGCCTGCTGGGCCCCGACGACTTCGACGTCGCGGGCGCCGGTACGGGCGTGGTCGAGGCCGACCGGCTGCTGGGCCCGGACCGCATCCGTAAGGGTGACGCGGTGATCGCCATGGCGTCGTCCGGTCTTCACTCCAACGGGTACTCGCTCGTGCGGCACGTGGTCTTCGACCGGGCCGGCTGGACACTGGACCGCCAGGTCGAGGAGTTCGGAAGGACGCTCGGTGAGGAACTCCTGGAGCCCACCAGGATCTACTCCCTGGACTGTCTGGCGCTGACCCGCACGACCGAGGTGCACGGCTTCAGCCACGTCACCGGCGGCGGGCTGGCCAACAACCTGGCCCGGGTGATCCCGGACGGGCTGCACGCCACGGTCGACCGCGGTACCTGGACGCCCGGCGCCGTCTTCGACCTGGTCGGCAAGGCCGGGCAGGTCGAGCGGCTGGAGCTGGAGAAGACGCTGAACATGGGCGTCGGCATGATCGCGGTCGTCCCGGCCGACTCGGTGGACGCGGCTCTGACGACGCTGGCGGACCGGGGCGTCGACTCCTGGGTCGCCGGCGAGATCACCGAGCGCGGCGACCACGCCACGGGTGCCGAGCTGACCGGGGACTACGCACGGTAGGACGCCATGACCGCCGGTCCGGCCCATCGGAGCGGACCGGCGCCGGACGGCTCCGCCCGGCGGGCCGGACGCGGAGACTCTCCGCCCCACCGCACCGGGACAGCACAGAACCCGGTCCGGGCAGGCCCGGACCGGGTTGATGTGTCAGCGCGAGGTCAAGCGCCGCGGCGCTGTGACGACGGACCGGACTGGCCGTCCTCGTCCGCGTCCTCGTCGTCGTTGTACAGATCCGCGTACTGTGCGTACGGGTCATCTTCCTCGTCGTCGTCCTCGAACGGCTCGGCGTTCGGTGGTTGACTCGAAGGCGATGCGCCCAGCTCATTGGCCAGACGCGACAGGTCCGTCCCGCCGCTGCTGTACTTCAGCTGGCGGGCGACCTTGGTCTGCTTGGCCTTTGCCCGGCCGCGCCCCATGGCTCGACCCCCTCGGTGACGGGGCTCGACGGCCCCAGAGTCTTGACACGCGTTCATGTTTCAGGACGGACTCCCGGCAGAGAGACCGCGCCCGTGGCTTTAACCGTACCTGCTTCCTCGGCCATACGGTACGCCGCCCGCATCACGCACCTCGGTGCAGGACCGTGGAGGAACCCGTCCTCGCTGGTCAACCCCGATTTTAACCTCTTGTGGACGGCCGACCCGCCGACCGGAGTGAGTCTTGTCTCCCCCTCGGCCCGCCGACCGTCCCACCGCACCTACAGGGGCGCCTGCGGTGCCCGCGTCGCCGGTTTCCGCTCATACGCCGGTGACGCGGACCCGACTCCCGGGTGACGTGTCAGCGACGGCGGGCGTCCGCCATCCTCTGTTCGGCGATCCGGTCGGCCGCCGCGGCCGGCGGGATGCCGTCCGCCTTCGCACGTGCGAATATGGCCAGCGTGGTATCGAAGATCTTCGTGGCCTTCGCCTTGCACCGGTCGAAGTCGAAACCGCGGAGCTCGTCGGCGACCTGGATCACGCCGCCGGCGTTCACCACGTAGTCCGGTGCGTACAGAACCGATCGGTCGGCAAGGTCCTTCTCGATGCCCGGGTGCGCGAGCTGGTTGTTGGCCGCGCCGCACACCACCTTGGCGGTGAGCACGGGAACACTCTCGTCGTTCAGCGCGCCGCCGAGTGCGCACGGGGCGTAGATGTCGAGCCCCTCGGTACGGATGAGGGCGTTCGTGTCCACGGCCACGGAGACCTCGGGATGCAGATCGGTGATCCCGCGCACGGACTCCTCGCGCACGTCCGTCACCACGACCTCGGCGCCGTCGCTCAGCAGGTGCCCGACGAGATGGCGGCCGACCTTGCCCACGCCGGCGACACCGACCTTGCGGCCGCGCAGCGTGGGGTCGCCCCACAGGTGCTGCGCGGAGGCCCGCATGCCCTGGAAGACGCCGAAGGCGGTGAGGACGGAGGAGTCGCCCGCACCGCCGTTCTCGGGGGAACGGCCGGTGGTCCAGCGGCACTCACGGGCGACGACGTCCATGTCGGCGACGTAGGTGCCGACGTCACAGGCGGTCACGTAGCGCCCGCCGAGCGAGGCCACGAACCGTCCGTAGGCCAGCAGCAGTTCCTCGGTCTTGATCCGGTCCGGATCGCCGATGATGACGGCCTTGCCGCCGCCGTGCTCGAGGCCGGCCATGGCGTTCTTGTACGACATCCCGCGCGACAGGTTCAGCGCGTCCGCGACGGCCTCCTCCTCGGAGGCGTACGGATAGAAGCGGGTCCCGCCGAGGGCCGGGCCCAGGGCGGTGGAGTGGAGGGCGATGACGGCCTTGAGGCCGCTGGCCCGGTCCTGGCAGATGACGACTTGCTCGTGGCCACCCTGGTCCGAACGGAACAGGGTGCGCAGTACATCCACAGGTACGCCGGTCACATCGGTCACGGTGGTGACTCCCAAGTACGAAGCGGCGGGGAAGACCCTCCTGAAGGTGGGGAGGGCCCCGGACCGACCGGTGCCGGCCGGTCCGACTGGGCAAGAGCGTAAGTCCTCGTGACGCCTGGATCTGTTCTCCCGACCGGGATCACCCCCCGGTGGAGTACCGGCGTGACACGATTCACCGCATGTCGGTGGTGTCTTCGGTGCTCGTCCCTTACGCGTCCTACCTGCGGGTGTACGAGCCGCTCGCCGCCTTCCGTGAACCCGAACGGGGCCACTGGACGCGTTACGCCATGCGCTCCGACCTCCCCACCGCCCAGGACGAGCTGCGCCGCTCGCTGGCCGGCCTGGTCCCCACCCCGCCGGTGGCGGTACCGGTGCACGAGAGCGGGGACGCCTTCGTCGCGGTGGTCGACGGGGTGATCTGCGTCTGCCCGTGGCGGACCCGGATGCGGGGCTGGCTGGCCATGAGCGAACTGGGGAGTCTGTTTCCGGCCACTGTGCTGGACGCGGTGCTGCCCCCGGTGGTGCGGGGGCAGGCGGCGGCGGACCACGAGCGGTGGGCCGAGCGGAATCCGGATGCCCGTCCGTGGATCCGGACCACGGTGTGGCACGTGCCGGTGCGCTGGTTCGTCCTGTTCGACGACGAGGAGCGGGAATGCGTGACCGCCGGTGCCGTCGGCGCGGACGGGGGCCGGATGCTGCGTTACCGGACCCCGATGGTGCAGGCGAGGCGCCGGCTGGCGCGGGCGCTGCGGACGCTGCGGGAGACCGCCGACGAGGGACCGCTGACCGAGGGGCTCGTGGAAGTGGGGCGCTGGCTGGAGGAGTTCCACCCGCGGGCCATGGTCGAGCTGGACTACGGCGGCCTGGTCCACGCGCTGAGCGGTGAGCAGCTCGCCGCGGACCGGTCGGCTGCGGATGTGGCGGAGGGGATCGCGGCGCTGCGCTCCGGGGACGGCGAAGCGGCGGGTGTCGCGTACGGCCGTCTCGCCGACCGCTGGCGTGCGGTGCGTGACCTACAATCCTCCAACTAGCCCGAAGCGGTGTGAATAGTCACGCAACGCCGCATAGAGGGGCTATGCGCAGGGAAGAGACATCCTGTGAGGTGTCCGACATCCGCGGGCACCGCGGCGGTCCGGCGGAGGTGAACGGAGATGCCCTGAGGGGAACTGACGGCCCGTGAACCCGCGTCGAGTGTGACGTGTGAGACAGATGGGGCAGGGGAATCGTTCACGAGGGCCGGGACCTACGTCCTGAACCGGGCCTTTGCCTCAAGCGTGACGGACAGCACTAACGGGGCCCTTGCGCCCTTCCCTACTCCTCATGCCAAAATAGGACAAGGAGTTCGGGGAGGACTCTGTCCGCCCAACTATGGGTGGAATGCTCAGCATTGCACGCTATGGGGGTTCTGTTGACTTCTGGCGGCTCCTGGTCGCCCTGTGACTGATCGTCACCAGGGCGTGACTGTCCGCTATGGCATGGTCCATCGGCTTCCGTCGCTGATGAACACCTGGGAGGGCAATTCCATCGGTTTGGCCGACGTGGCTGGACGGATGGTGTAGTTGTAGTGCCGAAGACAAGCCGTTCGTCCTATAACCGACTCGGCCCGTGTCCGCCATTTCGGGCAACGCGGGTCAAGGTGCAGAATTTAGAGGAAAGAACCGAGATGGTTCGGTTCTCCCGAGGAGGCCGCTCATGACCGCTCGCACCCCTGATGCCGAGCCGCTGCTGACCCCGGCTGAGGTCGCCACGATGTTCCGCGTGGACCCGAAGACGGTCACCCGTTGGGCAAAGGCTGGCAAGCTCACGTCCATCCGCACGCTCGGTGGGCATCGCCGGTACCGCGAGGCAGAGGTCCGCGCACTGCTTGCGGGTATCCCGCAGCAGCGCAGCGAGGCCTGACACACCCCTGTCGCCGCAGCCACAACAGGGCACCGGAGGGTCCCCCATCCCTCGGTGTCCCCACTCATAGCTCCACACGACGGGTGCCCGCCCCAACGGACACCACGCCTGTGACATTCGGGTGCGTCGTTCGATCGCGCTGGACTCCGCCGGGTCCAGCGCGATCTTTTTGTGCCCGAACGGCCCGGGAGGTTGCCCGAACCTGCCGACGGGTCGGTTTGCGGGAGGGTGCGTGCGACTGTGGGCGGGCCTGTTCGAGGCTGTTCGCCCGGGTCCCGGGCGCCCTGGGACGGCTCGTGTGGAACGGTCCGGGATGCGCTTCGGTGAGAGTGCAATTGCACATATTAAATTCGCCAGTTGTAGGAAGTGCGTAAAGTACCCCACGCGCAAAACTGATTGAGTGACTCCCGTCACACCGGCGTGGCCCTGCCGGCCGCGCGTCCGTCCTCGTGCGAGGGTGGCCGGCTGCGACGGACGGTCATGCGGCGGGAGGGCTTTCGTCGCCGGAGCGGTCTTCGAAGAGGTTCCGGGGGCGTTCCGGGCGGCGGTCCGCGCCGTTCCCGCCCGCACCCTTCCTCCCGCTCTCGTCGCCGTCCGCCCCGGCCCGGAGCGGGGGAGTCGCCCCGGCAATCCTTCCGGGGCCCCCGGTGCGGCTCTCCGGGGCCGGCGGCTGCCGGATCGCGCCGCCGGGCTCCTGGAGTGCGTGCGGCGCCTGGGGGCCCGTCAGGGGCTCCATGGCGAGCCGCAGCAGCCGGTGGCAGACCGGGCAGTGCCGGGTGAGGTGGCGGTAGCCGGAGGCGGCCGCCAGGTGGGCGCGCAGCAGCGCGCGGGTCTCGTGCCTTTCCGTGGGCGCAGACATGTGTGCGGCCTCCCGGTGGACCCGGCCACCCGCGTCGGGAAGAGCAGGGGTGGACTCCGTCCTACGGAGGTACTCGCGGCAGGGGCCGGCGTCAAGACGCACGGAAGCCCGGATCCAGGGGATCCGGGCTTCCGTCTACTGCGGTCCTGACGGGATTTGAACCCGCGGCCTCCACCTTGACAGGGTGGCGAGCACTCCAAACTGCTCCACAGGACCAGGTTTTCGCTGCCTGCCTTGCGGCCTGCTGCGAAGACAGACTGTACACGTGGTCCGTGGGCCAGGTCGAACTCACTCACCGTGCGGGTTCCGTCACGGCTCCGCGGGGGGCGGTTCACGGAGCGGCCGCGTCGATCGCCTTCACGATCCGCTTGTCCGAGACGGGCTGGGCGGTGCCCAGGGCGTGCGCGAAATAGCTCACCCGCAGTTCCTCGATCATCCAGCGGATGTCCAGGACCTCCTGGGGCACGGGCCGCCCCTCGGGCAACTGCTCGAGCAGCCACGCGTACTCGTCCTGCATCTCGTGGACCTTCTCCATGCGCGTGGTGTCGCGCTGGACGTTCGTCGGCATCTGCTGCAGCCGGCGGTCCTCGGCGACCAGGTAGCGCATCAGGTCGGGCAGTCTGCGCAGTCCGGTCGCGGTGACGAACCCGGGCGGCACGAGGCGGGCCAGGTGCTCCCGTACGTCCGTGACGTTGGCGATCAGCACCAGGCTGTTCGTCGACTTCAGCCGGCGCTCGCAGGCCTGCCAGGCCGCAAGGATCTGCTGTACCTGGCCGATCGTGCGGACGGTGAGGTCCACGAGGTCGGCACGCACCTTGTCGTACAGCTTCCGGAAGGACGCCTCGTCCCAGGCCGGGCCGCCGTGCGCGGCGATCAGCCGGTCGGCCGCCGCGGTCGCGCAGTCCTCGAAGAGTGCCTGGACGGAGCCGTGCGGATTGCGGGACAGCGCCAGCTTCTGCTGGTTGGTGAGCTTGTCCGAGGCGAACTTGGCCGGGTTCACCGGGATGTTCAGCAGGATCAGCTTCCGCGTGCCGCGCCACATCGCCTGCTGCTGCTCGGCCTCCGTGTCGAAGAGCCGTACGGCCACGCTCTCACCCTGGTCGACGAGCGCGGGGTAGGCCTTCACGGGCTGGCCCGCCCGGCGGGTCTCGAAGACGCGGTTCAGCGTGCCGATCGTCCAGTCGGTGAGGCCCGAACGCTCGACGGACTCCCCGGAGGGCCCCGCGGTGGCCGCGGCGGCCTTGGAGAGGGCCTGGCGGGCCTTGGGGCGCAGCTGGATCTTCAGCGCCTCCAGATCCTTGTCCTCGGCGACCTTGCGGCGCCGCTCGTCGGTGATCCGGAAAGTGATCTTCAGGTGGTCCGGGATCCGGGACAGGTCGAAGTCGTCCGCGGTGACGGGGACGCCGACCATGCGCTGGAGTTCACGGGCCAGCGTGAGCGGCAGCGGCTCCTGCAGGGGGACGGCGCGGTCCAGGAACCTCGCCGCGTAATCGGGGGCGGGGACGTAGTGCCGGCGGATGGGCTTGGGCAGCGAGCGGATCAGCTCGGTGACCACCTCTCCGCGCAGGCCCGGGATCTGCCAGTCGAAGCCCTCGGAGGTGACCTGGTTGAGCACCTGGAGCGGGATGTGGACCGTCACGCCGTCGGCGTCGGCGCCCGGCTCGAACTGGTAGGTCACCCGGAATTTGAGCTTCCCCTGCCGCCAGGAGTCCGGGTAGTCGTCCTTGGTGACGGCCCCGGCCTTCTCGTTGATGAGCATCGAGCGCTCGAAGTCCAGCGCGTCCGGCTCGTCACGGCGCTTGTGCTTCCACCAGGAGTCGAAATGGGCGCCGGAGACGATGTGCTCGGGGATCCGCCGATCGTAGAAGTCGAAGAGCGTCTCGTCGTCCACGAGGATGTCGCGGCGCCGCGCGCGGTGCTCCAACTCCTCCACTTCGCCCAGCAGTTTGCGGTTGTCGTGGAAGAACTGGTGGTGCGTGCGCCAGTCGCCCTCGACCAGGGCGTTGCGGATGAACAGATCGCGCGAGGCCTCCTGGTCGATACGGCCGAAATTGATCTTGCGCTGGGCGACGATCGGTACCCCGTAGAGCGTGACCCGCTCGTACGCCATCACCGCGGCCTGGTCCTTCTCCCAGTGCGGCTCGCTGTAGGTGCGCTTCAACAGGTGCTGGGCGAGTGGCTCGATCCACTCCGGCTCGATCTTCGCGTTGACCCGCGCCCACAGCCGGGACGTCTCGACCAGCTCGGCCGACATCACGAAGCGCGGCTGCTTCTTGAACAGGGCGGAACCGGGGAAGATCGCGAACTTGGCGCTGCGGGCGCCCACGTACTCGTTCTTCTCGGTGTCCTTCAGCCCGATATGGGACAGCAGCCCCGCCAGCAGCGAGGTGTGCACCGACTGCTCGGGCGCGTCCTGCTCGCTCAGCTCGATGCCCATCTGCTTCGCGACCGTGCGCAGCTGGGCGTAGATGTCCTGCCACTCACGGATCCGCAGGAAGTTCAGGTACTCCTGCTTGCACATCCGCCGGAAGCTGGAGGAGCCGCGCTCCTTCTGCTGCTCCCGGATGTAGCGCCACAGGTTCAGGAACGCCAGGAAGTCGGACGTCTCGTCCTTGAAGCGGGCGTGGTGCTGATCGGCCTGGGTCTGCTTCTCCGAGGGGCGCTCGCGCGGGTCCTGGATGGAGAGCGCGGCCGCGATGACCATGACCTCGCGGGCGCAGCCGTTCTTCTCGGCCTCGATGACCATGCGGGCCAGCCGCGGGTCGACGGGCAGCTGGGAGAGCTTGCGGCCGAGCGGCGTGAGGCGCTTCTTCGGATCCTTCTCCGCCGGATCGAGCGCACCCAGCTCCTGGAGAAGCTGGACGCCGTCGCGGATGTTGCGGTGGTCCGGCGGGTCGATGAAGGGGAACTTCTCGATGTCGCCGAGACCGGCCGCGGTCATCTGGAGGATGACGGAGGCCAGGTTGGTCCGCAGGATCTCCGGGTCGGTGAACTCGGGACGCGTGAGGAAGTCTTCCTCGGAGTACAGCCGGATGCAGATGCCGTCCGACGTACGGCCGCAGCGGCCCTTGCGCTGGTTGGCACTGGCCTGGGAGATCCGCTCGATCGGCAGCCGCTGGACCTTGGTGCGGTGGCTGTAGCGGGAGATGCGGGCGTTTCCCGGGTCGATCACGTACTTGATGCCGGGGACGGTCAGCGAGGTCTCCGCCACGTTCGTGGCGAGGACGATGCGGCGTCCGGTGTGGCGCTGGAACACCCGGTGCTGCTCGGCGTGCGAGAGGCGTGCGTAGAGGGGGAGCACCTCGGTGTGCCTGAGGTTGCGTTTGTTCAGCGCGTCCGCCGTGTCGCGGATCTCCCGCTCCCCGGAGAGGAAGACCAGGACGTCGCCCGGAGCCTCGTGGTCCAGCTCGTCGACGGCGTCACAGATCGCGGTGATCTGGTCGCGGTCGGAGTCCTCGCTGTCGTCCTCGAGGAGCGGGCGGTAGCGCACCTCGACCGGATACGTGCGTCCGCTGACCTCGACGATCGGCGCCTGGCCGAAGTGCTCGGCGAAGCGCTCCGGGTCGATGGTCGCCGAGGTGATGACGACCTTCAGGTCGGGGCGCTCGGGCAGCAGCCGGGCCAGGTAGCCCAGCAGGAAGTCGATGTTCAGCGACCGCTCGTGCGCCTCGTCGATGATGATCGTGTCGTAGGCGAGGAGCTGACGGTCCGTCTGGATCTCGGCCAGCAGGATGCCGTCCGTCATCAGCTTCACGAAGGTCGCGTCGGGATTCACCTGGTCGGTGAAGCGCACCTTCCAGCCGACGGCTTCACCGAGCGGGGTCTTCAGCTCGTCCGCGACGCGCTCGGCGACCGTGCGTGCCGCGATCCTGCGGGGCTGGGTGTGACCGATCATGCCCCGGACGCCGCGCCCCAGCTCCATGCAGATCTTGGGGATCTGCGTGGTCTTGCCCGAGCCGGTCTCACCCGCGACGATCACGACCTGGTGGTCGCGTATCGCCTCCAGGATCTCGTCCTTCTTCTGGCTGACCGGAAGCTGCTCCGGGTACGACAGGGCGGGCATCCGCGCGGCGCGCCCTGCGAGCCGCCCGGCTGCCTTCCCGGCCTCGGCGGAGATCTCGTCCAGCACGGACTGGCGGGCCTCGGGCTTGCGGATGCGGCGGGCGCCCTCGAGCCGCCGGCCGAGCCGGTGTGCGTCGCGGAGCGAGAGCTGCCCGAGCTGGGACTGGAGATCGGCGAAGGAAGTAGACATACGGACCCCAGGATCTCACCCGGGCGCGAGGACTGGCGAACGTATTTCGTCCGGGCCGCGTCACACCGCTCCCGGCGGGCTCCGCCGGGGTGCCGGTGACCGAGCGGGGGACGGGGCCGCAGGACGTACCATTTCGGGCAACTGATCACCGTTCCCCGTGCGAGGCGGCCCCCTGTCCCGGGACGTACCCGTACCCGCCGACCACGGGGTGCCGGGTGCGGAGGCGGTCCCCACACCTCCGCACCCCTCCCCGCAGATGCCGCAGACCCGCTCGCCCCCTCCGCACGGAGTGCCGCATGCCCACCCGCCCCTCGTCCTCCGCGAAGAAGAAGCCGTCCTCCGCGAGGAAGCCGGTCCTCCTCGGCCTCGTGGTCTCTCTCGCCGCCGGGCTGCTCGGCCTCGTCTCCTACCGGGCGACCGCCCCCGGCGGGCCCGCCTCCGACACCCCGGCCGCCGTCACGGCCACCGCGCAGGAACCCGAGCTCCGCCGGGAGCTGGCGCGGCTCGCCCGGCGCGACGCCGGCGACAAGCTGGCGCAGGGCCGCGCCGACGCCCCCGTCGTCCTCATCGAGTACGCCGACTTCCAGTGCGGTTACTGCGGGAAGTTCGCCCGGGACACCGAACCCGAACTGGTCAAGAGGTACGTCGGCGACGGCATCCTGCGCATCGAATGGCGCAACTTCCCGCTCTTCGGCGAGGCGTCGGAGGCAGCCGCGCGCGCCTCCTGGGCGGCCGGACAGCAGGACCGCTTCTGGGCCTTCCACCGGGCCGCGTACGCCGAGGGAGCCAAGGAGAAGGGCTTCGGCCGGGACCGCCTCAGGGCCCTCGCCCAGCAGGCCGGTGTGAAGGACCTGGGCCGCTTCGAGCGTGACGCCGGCAGCGCGGCAGCCGCCGAAGCGGTCCGTGCCGACCGGGAACAGGCCTACGGGATCGGTGCCACGTCCACCCCGTCCTTCCTCATCAACGGCCGCCCCGTGGCAGGAGCCCAGCCCACGGCCGTGTTCACCCAGGCCATCGAGGCGGCGGCCGCGGAGGAAGCGAACGTCGGACATGCCGGAGACCCCGCGAAGTGACCCCGGAAACCGGTTACTTCGCAGCCCTGCTCGGTGGCCTCCTGGCGCTCCTCAGCCCGTGCAGCGCCCTCCTGCTCCCGGCCTTCTTCGCGTACTCCGTCGACTCCGCCTCACGGCTCCTGGCGCGTACGGGCATCTTCTACGCCGGCCTCGCCACCACCCTCGTCCCGCTCGGTGCCGCGGGCTCGTACGCCGGACGGCTCTTCCACGAGCACCGTGACGCACTCGTGCTGGGAGCGGGCTGGATGATCATCGGGCTCGGCATCGCCCAGATCCTCGGGCTGGGCTTCGCCTCCCGGCGGATCGCAGCCGTCAGCGGCCGGATCCGGCCCACGACCGCCGTCAGGGTCTACGCCCTGGGCACGGTCTACGGTCTGGCGGGTTTCTGCGCCGGCCCGATCCTCGGCAGCGTCCTCACGGTGGCGGCCGTCAGCGGCAGCCCTGCCTACGGCGGGCTGCTGCTCGCCGTCTACGCGCTGGGTATGGCCCTGCCCCTGTTCGTGCTCGCCCTGCTCTGGGAACGCTTCGGCCTCGGCCGCCGGGCCTGGCTGCGCGGCAGGCCGCTGCGCGCCGGCCGCTTCGAACTGCACAGCACCTCGCTGCTCTCCGGCCTCTTCTTCGCCGGGCTCGGAGCGCTCTTCCTGGTGTACGACGGGACGACCGCGCTGCCCGGGCTCCTGGACGTGGACGACTCGTTCGCCGTGGAGCAGTGGGCCCAGCGTCTCGGCGAGCGGGTACCGGACGGGGCGGCGCTGACCGCGGCGGCCGCCGTGGTGCTGCTCGGGCTGACCGTGCGGGCGGTGAGGCGGCGGCGTGACGCCGGGTGAGTACGGCGAAAGCCCCGTCCGGGGGACGGGGCTTCCGAGTGGTGGCTGGGGCCGGGATCGAACCGGCGACCTATCGCTTTTCAGGCGATCGCTCGTACCAACTGAGCTACCCAGCCACGCAGCTCATACGGGCTGCAGCGGTCCTGACGGGATTTGAACCCGCGGCCTCCACCTTGACAGGGTGGCGAGCACTCCAAACTGCTCCACAGGACCTAGCTAGTGTGCGAGACAAGTCTCGCACACGGTTAAGCGTGCCCCCAACGGGATTCGAACCCGTGCTACCGCCTTGAAAGGGCGGCGTCCTGGGCCACTAGACGATGAGGGCTAAGGGCCCACCTGCGCGCTTTCCAGCGCGTCGGGGACGTGAGAAGCATATGGGATGCGGGGAGGTATCGCCAAAACGGTTTACGGGGAGGTCGTCGAGACGCTCGGAGAAGGGGGCGGACCCTTCAGGTTCTCCTCCGGGAGATGGCGGCTGACCTCGGCCGTCGTCAGGCCGAGACCTCCGAGGGTGATCTCGTCCCAGGCCTGCAGATGCCGGGTGGGGCGGTCCAGGTAGAGCACCGAGGCACGCACCTTCTCGGGCTTCTCGTTCTGCACCGCGCGCAGCCCGCCACCGCCCGTGGAGCCCTCGACCTTGAGCCGCGTGCCCAGCGGCAGCAGTTCGTTCACCCGGTGGTGCACATGGCCGGCCAGGACGAGCGGGACCGTTCCGTCCGTTTCCCGTGCCGCGTTCGGGTCGTGCGCCACCGCGATGTCCACCGGGGTGCCCGCCCGCTCCTGGTCACGCAGCGCCGAGGCGAGACGCATGCCCGCGAGCCGCGCGGCGGCCTTGCCGCCGGTGGGGCGCGAACGGTCCGGGGTGAACTGCGGGTCCCCGGTACCGGCGATCCGCAGCCCGGCCACGTCCACGGCCCTGCCCTCGTCCAGGACGTGCGCGTTCCTGGTCTTCTCCAGGCGGTCCTGGGTCTGCTCGGAGTCGTGGTTGCCCCTCACCCACACGTAGGGCGCGCCGAGGTCGCTGACGGGGGCCAGGAAGCCGTTCTCCGCGGCCGTGCCGTGGTCCATCGTGTCGCCGGAGTCGATGATCACGTCGATCTCGTACTGCTCGACGAGCGAGTCGATGATGTGCCAGGCGGCGGGGTTGAGGTGGATGTCGGAGACGTG
This sequence comes from Streptomyces sp. NPDC014623, assembly GCF_043088245.1. NCBI lineage: Bacteria > Bacillati > Actinomycetota > Actinomycetes > Kitasatosporales > Streptomycetaceae > Streptomyces > Streptomyces sp. NPDC014623. Next base: position 252,681 of record NZ_JBIBZU010000009.1, read on the forward strand.
CAGGACCCGGATGGTCGCGGGATCCGGCTGGTACACGGGGAGCGTGGACGTGGCGTCGTACAGCTTGGTGACGTTGGTGACGAGCCGGGCCAGTTCCTGCTGGTAGACGTCGAACTCGGAGACGATCGAGCGCGCGTCGCCGACGACCGACGGGGCGCTGGAGAGCAGCCCGGAGAACTTCGGCTCCAGGACGGACTTCGGGTTCCAGGTGGCGTAGGCACTGACGCCCGAGGCGGCCAGCAGCGCCAGGGCGAGGCCCCCGGCCGCCAGGGCGCGGCGCGGGCGCCGGTAGACGACCAGGCCGAGGGCGGTGGCACCGGAGACCACGGCCACGCAGGAGCGGACGGCCAGCTCCCGGGCGCCGGAGGCGACGTCGCCGGTGACCTCGTCCTGGAGGCCGGAGAGGCGTTCGGGGTGCTTGACCAGGGCCTGCGAGCGGGCGGGGTCCAGCTGGTCCACGTCCACGTCCAGGCGGACCGGGGCGTGGTGGGAGTCCAGCTCCAGGGCGCCGAGGGGCGACACGTTGATCTTGGTGCCGCCGCTCAGCGAAGGCCGCAGGGTCATGGTGGTGTCCATGGGCCCCACCGGTGTGCGCACGCTGCCGACGACCAGCAGCCCGAGCCAGGCCCCCAGCACGACCACCGCCAGCAGGCCGGACCCGCGCTGCCAGGGGTGCGCAGCGGGGACGAGTCCGCCCGCGGGAGCGGCGGTGTGCGGGCGGGAGCGGTGGAGGCGGCGGACACGGGCTGCTGCGGCGTGGAACGGGCGTGCCATTGGGCGCTCATGCCCCGATCGGGCGGCGGGCATGCGGGCGGGGCCGGTGGTGTGGGCCGGGCAGGTGGCCCGGGGCGGGGAGCGGCCCGCCCGTTCCGGCCCGGCGTACGTGACAATGGCGGTGTGCTGGAGATGACGCGCGAGGAGTTCGAAGAGCTGGTGAGCCTGGCTCTTGACCGGGTCCCGCCGGAGCTGATGCGGCTGATGGACAACGTCGCGGTGTTCGTGGAGGAGGAGCCGGAGGACCCGGAGGACCGGGAGTTGCTCGGCCTCTACGAGGGCACCCCCCTCACCGAGCGCGGTGAGTGGTACGCGGGAGTGCTGCCGGACCGGATCACCATCTACCGGGGGCCGACCCTGCGGATGTGCGAGACCCGCGAGGACGTGGTCGCCGAGACCGAGATCACCGTCGTCCACGAGATCGCCCACCACTTCGGCATCGACGACGAGCGGCTGCACGAGCTGGGTTACGGGTGAGCACCCAGAGCCCTCCGCCGGAGCGGAGGGCCGTCGAGCCGGACGCCGGCCTCTCCGTGCCCGCGCAGCGCGCCGGGACGCGTGGCGCCGGCACGTGGCCGGTCCTGGGGGCGGTCGCGGCGGGCGGCGCGCTGGGGGCCACGGCGCGCTACGCGGCGGCCCTCGCCTGGCCGGCCGCCGATGACGGTTTCCCCTGGGCGGTCTTCGCCGTCAATGTGACGGGCTGCGCGCTGATCGGCGTACTGATGGTGCTGACGGGCGAGCGGGCGGTGGTCGCGCGTCCACTGGTGCGTCCGTTCCTGGGGGTGGGGGTGCTCGGCGGGTTCACCACGTTCTCGACGTACGCCGCCGACGTGTCCCGGCTGCTGGCGCGTCAGGAAGTGGCGACGGCGACGGCGTACGCGGCGGTGACGGCCGTGGCGGCGCTCGGCGCGGTGTGGGGGGCGGCCGCGCTCACCCGGTCCCTGGTGGCCGGGCGGGGGCGGGCGGCGTGAACTGGCTGCTGGTCGCCCTCGGGGGCGCTGCCGGAGCGTCGCTGCGCTATCTGACGGACCGTGCGGTGCAGGCGCGGCACGGTGCCGGCCTGCCGTACGTGTTCCCGTGGGGGACCTTCACGGTCAACGCGTCGGGCAGCCTGCTCCTCGGGGTGCTCACGGGGGCGGCCGTGTCCACCCCGGTGTACGCCTTGCTGGGCACGGGCCTGTGCGGGGCGCTGACGACGTACTCGACGTTCTCGTACGAGACCCTGCGCCTGGCCGAGGAGGGCCGCGGCTTCCTGGCCGGGGCCAATGTGCTGGCGTCCCTGCTGGTGGGGCTCGGGGCGGTGTTCCTGGGTGTGGAGCTGGCGGGGGGCTTCGAGGGCGCCGGGGTGTGACCCGGGCGGCCGGGGCGTGTGCGGGTGTTGTGTCCGGGCGTGTCCCCGGCGGGGGCCGGGGAGTTGAGCACAGCGGTCTTCCGTACAGCCACCTCCCGCTCCCGTCTCCGCCGGTTCCTTCCCCCGTCTCTCCTCCCCGGAGGTGCGCCCCGTGCGCCAGTTGTCCGCCCGAGTCCGCCGGGCAGCCGTCACCGTGCTGACGATCGCCGCGTCCACAGGCTGTGTGAGTGTCGGTGACGACGCAGGGAAGCCGGCTCCTTCGCCCTCCGCCGGCCAGAAGGGCGCGTCGGCCCGGCCGGACGGCGGCACCGTCTCCGGCACCGGCCGGTCCGGCTCCGGCCCCGGTGGCGGCCGCGCCGAGGCGCAGTCCGACCGGGGGGTCTCCCGCAAGCCCGGCGCGAAGGCCTCGGGCCGGGCGCCCTCACCGGCCCCCGGGGGCGGCCGCCCGGCGGCCGGAGGCCCCGCGATCCCTGAGCCGACCCGGGGCGGCCCCCTGCCCGTCCCGGAGCCCAGCGTTCCGGGCCCGGGTGAGCCGCCTCCGCCTCCGCCCCCGCCGGTCACCCCGGAGGAGCCCCCGCCCCCGCCCCCGCCTCCGCCCTCGCCGGAGCCGGAGCCCTCGCCGCCGCCGGAGCAGCCCTCGGCCTCGCCGGCCGCGCAGTCCCGCACGGATGCGACGGGGGCGCCGGGAAGGGGCGGGGTGTGGCCCACTCCGTGGGTATCACCGCAGGTCACGCCGGTGTGAGCCAGCTCGTGGCCGACCCGGTTTGCGCGAATGGGGGGAGGGTGCGTATGGTAGTAGATCGTTTGATCCTATGCCCGGCGCCGACACAGAAGAGCGCCGTGTGGCGCGTACTCTCCCTTGCCGTGGCTGGACCGCATTGAGGCGGTCGAAATTGCGAAAACACGGAGTTACGGGCGCGTGCCGAGACTCCGGAAGGTTTCGCATTTCGCATGTCAATTTCCAGTTCTGACCACACCGTCATGTCCGAGAACGACGTCGACACCATCGAGGTCGTGGAGGCCGCCGAGGCCGTAGTGGCCCAGGCCCCCGCGGCAGCCGACGAGACCCCGGCCGCGGAGACCGCCGCTGACGCTCCCGCTGCGGACGACTCCGAGGAGGAGGCCGGGCCGAGCATCACGTTCGCCTCGCTCGGACTGCCCGAGGGCATCGTCCGCAAGCTCGCGCAGAACGGTGTGACCGCCCCCTTCCCGATCCAGGCCGCGACCATCCCGGACGCCTTGGCCGGCAAGGACATCCTGGGCCGTGGCCGTACCGGCTCCGGCAAGACCCTCTCCTTCGGCCTGCCGCTGCTGGCCACGCTGTCCGGCGGCACGACCGAGAAGAAGAAGCCGCGCGGCATCATCCTCACGCCGACGCGTGAGCTCGCGATGCAGGTCGCGGACGCCCTCCAGCCGTACGGCGACGTGCTCGGCCTGAAGATGAAGGTCGTCTGCGGCGGTACGTCGATGGGTAACCAGATCTACGCACTGGAGCGCGGTGTCGACGTCCTCGTCGCCACGCCCGGCCGTCTGCGCGACATCATCAACCGCGGCGCCTGCTCGCTCGCGAACGTCCAGGTCGCCGTGCTCGACGAGGCCGACCAGATGTCCGACCTGGGCTTCCTGCCCGAGGTCACCGAGCTGCTCGACCAGATCCCCGGCGGCGGCCAGCGCATGCTCTTCTCCGCCACCATGGAGAACGAGATCGGCACGCTGGTCAAGCGCTACCTGACCGACCCGGTGACGCACGAGGTCGACAGCGCCCAGGGCAACGTCACGACCATGTCGCACCACGTCCTCGTCGTGAAGCCGAAGGACAAGGCGCCCGTCACGGCCGCGATCGCCGCCCGCAAGGGCCGCACGATCATCTTCGTCCGTACCCAGCTGGGTGCCGACCGCATCGCCGAGCAGCTCATCGAGTCCGGCGTGAAGGCCGACGCGCTGCACGGCGGCATGACCCAGGGCGCCCGTACCCGTGTGCTCGAGGACTTCAAGAAGGGCTACGTCAACGCCCTCGTCGCCACCGACGTCGCCGCCCGAGGCATCCACGTCGACGGCATCGACCTCGTCCTCAACGTGGACCCGGCCGGCGACCACAAGGACTACCTGCACCGCTCGGGCCGTACCGCCCGTGCCGGCCGCTCCGGTGTCGTCGTCTCGCTGGCGCTCCCGCACCAGCGCCGCCAGATCTTCCGCCTCATGGAGGACGCGGGCGTCGACGCCTCGCGTCACATCGTGCAGGGCGCGGGTGTCTTCGAGCCCGAGGTCGCCGAGATCACCGGTGCCCGTTCCCTGACCGAGGTCCAGGCCGACTCGGCGAACAACGCGGCCAAGCAGGCCGAGCGCGAGGCCGCCGACCTCACCAAGCAGCTGGAACGCGTCCAGCGCCGCGCCGTCGAGCTGCGCGAGGAGGCCGACCGCCTGGTCGCCCGCGCCGCCCGTGAGCGGGGCGACGACCCGGAGGCGGCGGTGGCCGAGGTCGCCGCCGAGGCCGAGGCCGCGCTCGTCGCAGCCGTGTCCGTCCCCGAGCAGCCGGCCGCGCGCGACGACCGTCGTGACGACCGGGGCAGCTTCAACCGCCGTGACGACCGTGGCGGCGACCGTGGGGGTTACCGCGGTGGCAACGACCGCGTCGGTGAGCGCAGTGGCCGTCCCTCCGGTGGTTCCGGCTACCGCGGCAGCAACGACCGTCCGTCCTTCCGCGGCAGCAACGACCGTCCCTCCGGTGGCTTCCGCTCCGGTGGCGGCGACCGCCGGGACGACCGTGGTGGCCGTTCCTTCGAGCGTCGTGACAACGACCGTCCGTCGTTCAACCGTGACCGTCGTGACGACCGTCCCTCCGGTGGCTTCCGCTCCGGTGGCGGCGACCGCCGGGACGACCGTGGTGGCCGTTCCTTCGAGCGTCGTGACAACGACCGTCCGTC